>JAATGJ010000073.1 GCA_015654695.1 Chitinophagales bacterium
AAACTCTCCATTGTAAATGTGTTGTTTGATACTGACAGTGTAAATCCTCTAAAAGAAAAGTAAACGTGTCAATTCGAAATGTTATTCGCTTGACTTACCTTTTTTTCTGTCCCGATGGCTATCGGAACAGAGTGCTATTGTTTCCCAACTTTCAAAGATCTTTTGGCTTTATCCCGGATCAAGTCCGGTACTTACCGCCACCCGTTTTTTAAACGGGAGTGCAAAGGTAAGGGCCTATTTATTTCTACCAAATATTTTTTCGCTTTTACCCGAATTATTTGGCGTGAAAATCAATTTGTTTTGTGAAGAACTATCCCGTTTTTTAAAAGCGGGTTGCAAAGATACGGTATGGCGGGTTACCAGCAAAGTTTTCAAATGAGTTTTATTCACATTTGCCACACAACGTATTCACAAAATTCAGAGAACTAACCGCTTTATTTTCAAGACGGGGCGCAAAGATAGGGAGCAGTACTTGCCTGCCAAATCTTTTTTAAATGCATGCGCTTAATGTATACTGAAATGTATATTCAGCAAGGCTTTGAAGAGATAAAAGAAATTGATTGTTTATAAGAAGTATTCAGCAGGGTATTCTACAGAAATAATGAATAAACCGTGTGAGGGAACGCTAAAACTCGCTTTAGTACAGTCTTTGGCCAGAATTATATTCTGAAATTCCTCAATGGTCATCTTTCCCCTGCCAATTTTAAGCATTGTGGCGGTTAATGCCCTTACCATACCCCGTAAAAACCGATTTCCTTTTACATGATAAACGAGACAGTCATTCTCCCATATCCATTCGCTTTCTGAAAGCTGGCAAATAAATGTCTTAACCTGTGTATTGCGTTTTGAGAAAGAAGTAAAATCATTATACCCTTTGATAATAGCCGCTGCCTGGTTTAGCTTATCTATATCCAGCTTATATGGAAAGTAAAATGCCCTGTCCTTTAAAAAAGGGTCCTTGCGACGGTAAACAAAATACTTATACTCCCGGCTTATAGCATCAAAACGACTATGGGCGTCTTCTTTAACAGGTATCAATCGTTTAATCACGATGTCATCGGGTAGAATAGCATTCATTTTATAGACGAATTGCACCTCTCTCCCCTCATCCCCTCCCCTTCTCTCCCAATTACTGTTATGATGCAAAAGTGAATTTGAATCAAAATGAAAGAAATTCTGCAGTGCATGTACTCCGGCATCTGTCCTGGAAGATGCGGTTAGTATGACTCTTTCTTTTTGAAGTACTTCAAACGCTTTTTCAATCTCCGCTTGTATAGTGTTCGCATTGTGCTGTACCTGGAAACCGCTGTAATTGGCGCCTTTATAAAAAACTTCAAGAAAATAGCGGGACATAGCAGCAAGTTAGCGATAAAGCCTAACGCAACATGGCTTTAAAACGGTTGATATAATATTCATCTTTTAATTCTGCTGATAGTGACGAAAAATTTTCCTGGTCAGAAACATATGTATATGCCATATCCAGGAATTTATATTTACCAGCATCATTCAAAAAAAGAGTGCTTAGATTTTTCAATTGCGCTGTTGTAAAACATTTGGATTTAAAAATCTTCTTAGCTTCATCTACCATCCCATCATCGCTGCTTTCTGCAGCCATTTTTTTGCGTAGTTTCAGAAAATCATTATCATTCGCTACCCCTGAACAATTAGTCTTTGTAACCTGCTTCTGCGCCGGAGCTTCTGCTTTGACAGGTTTTGTTTCTGCTTCACTTTGCTTTATGGTATCGTTGGAAGAAAGATCAAGGAATCTTTTGTCGTCTTTTGCCGGTTCTATTATTTCAGCAAGAGCTTTAGGCGGGTTGGGAATAACGATACGGATAGTATCTTTTTTGCCATTACCATAATCGTCAATAAAAACAAGCCCAAATCCTTCTGAAGTTGAGCTTTCCGATTTTTTGCTCACAACTGATTTTCTGTATTCAGGCTCCTGAACGCTTTTTGTTTCGGGTTCTTTACTAATAATTTCTTCGTTAGTTCTTACCAGCGGCTCTTCTTTCTTTACACCTGGTGCCTGCTCCTGCTTTGCAACCTGAGATTCCTGTTTTAGTACCGGTGGCTCCTCTTTTTTCTCCCCTTGTAGCTGATCCTGCTTAGTATCCTGGAGTTCTGTAACTGGCTTTTCTTCTTCATTTATAACAACAGGTTGAATGGCGCCAGATTTCACATCTGTCTTTACCAGTACCGGCCTCTCCTTCAACGATGGATCATTAGCTGCTTTAGAAAGAATTTCTGTAAAGGGAGATACCTCCTTTGGTTCTGTTTTAATCAATGTCCCATTATTAGCAGGCAAAGACATTTGAATGGCCATTGTTTGCATATCAAAGAGGCCCCAGCCCTTTTCGGCAAAATTTTTTAACAGGTAACCATGATCTTTAGCTTTTACATCTACGACAAATTTTTGTTCAGGCCATTTATTTTCCGGAAACCCTACATTAAAAGTATAACTGCTATCCCTCAGCCTGGAAAGTATGAGATATCCCGAAGCTGTAGAACTATGCACCTTCTCATTCATCTTTACAAAAAAAGCCTGTTCGGGCTCTGACTGCAGGTAGATAAAAAATAATTTCTGGGTGTATGCTGATGAAAAAGTCAGCATTAGTAAAAACCCCAGCATGAATCTATTCATTTATCTGTATTTATTTTATCTCCAAAAATAACTCAAATTAAGCAACAACAGTTTGTTAAATACCATAGCCTTTCATCCAAATTCTGCTTACCTGATGCCTGACTGAACTACATTTGCCGACTTAAACAAAATGTATGAAGAAATTATTGTTCGTTATTTTCTTTATTGCCCCGGGATATTTACTAATGGCCCAGCCAGGCGCAGCGAGGGATACCACATGGAAAAAAGAATACCGGGAAACAGCTACCCGTATCAATGACCTGGTGCATACCAAACTGGATGCAAAATTTGATTACAGTAAGTCGCATATGAATGGGAAAGTTTGGATAACTCTCAAGCCCCACTTTTATACTACTGATTCGCTGACCCTGGATGCGAAAGGAATGGATATTCATAAAGTGGCCCTGGTAAAAGGAACTGCTATCAAAGATCTGAAATATAACTATGACAACAGGCAATTAAGAATAAGGCTTGATAAAAACTATAATGCTGATGAAGCTTATACTGTATATATTGACTACACGGCCAAACCCAATGAATTAGAGGTAAAAGGAAGCGCCGCTATCAATGACGCCAAAGGCTTATACTTCATCAATCCAAAAGGCGAAGAAAAAGACAAACCAACACAGATATGGACACAGGGTGAAACAGAAGCTACATCTGTATGGTGTCCTACTATTGATAAGCCCAATCAAAAGACAACACAGGAAATGTATTTGACCGTGCCGGCAAAATATGTGACCCTGTCTAACGGGAAACTGATGAGTCAGAAGAAAAACGCAGATGATACAAGAACTGATTACTGGAAAATGGATCTTCCTAACGCGCCTTATCTTTTCTTCATGGGTGTTGGTGATTATGCAATAATTAAAGATTCATGGAAGGGTAAAGAAGTAAACTATTATGTAGAAAAGGAATATGCCTCTGTTGCAAGAAAAATTTTCGGTCTTACTCCTGAAATGATCGGCTTCTTTTCCAAATTCACCGGTGTTGATTATCCCTGGGTGAAATATGCCCAGATAACAGGCCGTGACTATGTAAGCGGCGCTATGGAAAATACTACAGCCACACTTCATGGCAGCTCGGCCCAGCAGGATGCAAGACAACTCACCGATGGAAATAGATGGGAATCTGTTGTGGCGCATGAATTGTTTCACCAATGGTTCGGCGATTATGTAACCGCTGAAAGCTGGAGTAATATTACCATGAATGAATCATTCGCCAATTACAGTGAAACACTATGGGATGAATACAAATATGGTAAAGATGCAGGCGATGCGCAGAATTTTGGAGATATGCAGGGCTACCTCGGAAGTAATAGCGCCAAAAAAGACCTTGTTCGTTTTTACTATAGCGACAAAGAAGACGTGTTTGATGCTGTGAGCTATAACAAAGGTGGCCGCATACTGCACATGCTCCGCAACTATGTGGGCAATGAAGCCTTTTCAAAAGCTTTGAATCTTTATTTAACAACCAATAAATTCAAAAGCGGAGAGCCGCAGCAACTGCGCCTTGCTTTTGAGGAAATAACCGGCAGGGACCTGAACTGGTTCTGGAACCAATGGTATTATGGCAGCGGTCATCCTAAACTTGATATCAATTACAGTTACGATGATGTTGCTAAAAAAGCAAGAGTAATTGTCAACCAAACCCAGGCAGATAAAACTTTCAAACTTCCTGTTGCAGTGGATATTTATAATGGAGCCAATAAGGTCCGTTACCAGGTATGGGCAAAAAACAAAGTGGATACCTTTTATTTTGATGCAGCACAGAAACCAGATCTTGTGAATTTTGATGCTGATAAAATTCTTTTAGCGGAAAAAAAGGAAAACAAAACCCTCGAAGAATATATTCATCAATATAAATATGCCGGCAACTATCTTGACAGAAGGGAGGCTATTGATTTCATTTCTAAAAAACAGGATGATCCCAGAGCAGTTGATCTTCTAAAACTGGCGTTGAAGGACAAGTATAACGGTCTCCGCAATTTTGCGATAGGTAAAGTGGATCTGAAAAAAGATAATGTAAAACAAGCAACTGAATCCATTCTTGTTGACCTGGCTAAAAATGATCCTGAACGCAGCACAAAAGCGGCCGCTATTGCCAAACTCGGTGAACTTAAAAACACGGCTTATATAACAGTTTTCAAAACAGCGGTAAATGATTCTTCTTATACTGTATCCGGCAATGCGCTGGAAGCTTTATCAGAAATTGATAATACTGCGGCATTCAATGAAGCAAAACGTTTGTCCGCAGTGCCTGCTAAAGGAAAATTAAATAGTGTTATTACGAATATTCTTA
Source organism: Chitinophagales bacterium (assembly GCA_015654695.1). Taxonomy (GTDB): domain Bacteria; phylum Bacteroidota; class Bacteroidia; order Chitinophagales; family Chitinophagaceae; genus VBAT01. The sequence goes on from JAATGJ010000073.1 coordinate 4,946, forward strand.
TCAAATCGGGTGATGAGTCGTTAGCCGAAACCGTACTGAATACATTTGAAAAGACACCGTTTGGCCAGGCTAAATTGGATCTTGTAGAATCTATCGGTGATTTCCTCGGAAAATCAAAGAATACAGACCTCGTAAAAAAAGGTGTTGACGTTATTACAAAGTTTCGTGATGCTGTTCCGGAAGCATTTAAAGGCCAAACCGATCCTTTTATCAATAGTTTTGTATTAAAAGGATTATTAAATAAGAAAACAGCAGCAGGATTAAAAGAACAGGCAGACTATATCAAGTCAAAAATACCGGAAGAAGATAAGAGAGGGTTTTAATACCCCTAACCCTAAAGGGAAATTTTAAAGTCACTACTTAATTGAAATAACCTTATTATAAGATGAGATTTAAAAAACATCCTGTTATTATGGGATGTTTTTCATTATTATTATTAATTACTCCTCTTTAAGGGCTGGGGGCTTACCAGCTTCCGCTTGATCCACCGCCTCCAAAACTACCGCCCCCGAAACCACCAAACCCGCCACTGCTACCTCCTCCGCTACTGCCACCTCCGCCACCGCCACTAAGTAAAGTACCAATGATCCAGCCAGTGCCAAAGTCTCTGTATCCCCTTCGTGACACCATGCCGCCACCTCTGCCGCCCCCCTTGCTGCTAAACAAAATGATCATAATTATAATAAATAGGATGGCCCCGAAACCAATGCCTTTACCTTTGCCCTTTCCATATCCTTTCGGCGCTGTATATCTTCCTGCCGCTGCAGTAATAATGTCGTCAGTAGCCTTATCAAGACCCCGGTAATAATTACCTTCTTTAAAATTGGGGATAATAGCATTATCAATAATGGCTTTGGTAATAAGGTCTGAGACTCTTCCTTCCAGACCATAACCCACCTGGATAGACACTTTTCTATTGCCCTGGCCTCCTCCTGTTGAGATCAAAATAACTACCCCGTTATTAAACTCTTTATTACCAACCCCCCATTTTCTTCCCAATGCAATAGCATAATCATCCGCTGAATATCCCTCAAGATTTTCTACAACAACAATAGCCACCTGGTTGGACGTACTGTCATCATAAGCAACCAGTTTCTGTTCCAGCGCCTGCACTTGCTCCGGTGTAAGAAATTTACCGGTAAAATCATTTACCAGTTTTGGTGGAGAGGGCCGGTTTGGAATTCCATTATCGTTCTGTGCCGAAGCGCAAAAGGAAATAAGCAATGCAATTATTCCTATAATTCTTTTCATGAAATTTTAATTACCAAACACTATATCGTCCGGTAATTCATTTTTATCTGTGTTGTTATCAAAAGGGAAAGTAGCCTGTAATGCTTCACCTATATCAGTTACACATTGCCGGATACCCGCAGCATAATCTTCCCTGTTAAAATTGCTGATCAAAAGCTTTATTTCATTGTTCCAGTATTCCTGTCCAAGTTTTTTATGAATACCCTCATCCGCAAATACCGCTAACTGGCGATCTTTCATCGCCACGTACAGCAATACCGCATTGCGATCACTGGTCTTTTCCATTTTTAAACCAAAGAAGATTTCACCGGCCCTGTCAATAGCGTCCACATATTTGCAGCGGCTTTCTACGAATACACGTATCTCACCACTGGTGCGCTTTTCAGCATATTGAACAGCGTCAACAATAAGTTTTTTTTCTTCCGCTGTAAAAAATGGTTTCTTCTTTAAGAATGGAAACACTTGTTGGGTTTTAAAATTTTATCTCTACCGCTTTACCACTGCCTGCTACCGCTTCAAATCCGTCCTTCTTGCTGAAGCCAAACAGCCCGCCAATAATATTGCATGGAAATGATCTCACTTTTTTATTATAAACAGCTATCGCTTCATTAAAATCATTTCGTGCCACTTTTATCCTTCTTTCAGTCCCTTCTAACTGGGTTTGTAAGCCGGAATACGCCGCTGTTCCTTTTAAATCAGGATATTTTTCAATCACCAGTATGAGCCGGTTAGTCGCAGCTGCAAGGTTATCCTGCAACTGGGTTTGTGTTTTATAGTTATCGGCAGTCAGTTCATTATTTGATAACCCCGATATAGCCCTTGACCTGGCTTCAGCAATTTCAGCTAATGTCTCCTTTTCAAATTCGGATACACCCTTCACTACATTCACCAGGTTAGGAACCAGGTCCAATCTCCGCTGATAGGTATTCTGTACTTCTGACCATTGCTGATTTACTTTTTCCTCTTTGTTTACAAGAGAATTATAAACAACAATCGTGGAAATAATTACCACGGCCAGGATACCACTGACTATAAACCCGGCTTTTCTTTTGCTCTGCATTTAATAGGCTGGTTAGAATTGAACTTTCGGTGCTTTTTCAGCGCCTTCATCCGCTTTGAAACCTTCCTTGGCTTTGAAACCAAACATTCCTCCAAATAAATTCATCGGGAATGATCTCAATTTTACATTGTAGGTGTTCACGGCTTCATTAAACCCTCGCCGGGAATTGCGGATCTCATTTTCTATTTGCTCCAACTGGCTTTGCAATTTGGAAAAATTCTCCGTGGCTTTCAGTGTAGGATATGCTTCTACAGTGGCTAATAAACGGCTAAGAGAGCCGGTTAACTGACCCTGCGCTGCCTGGAATTCAGCGATTTTTTCCGGCGTCAGGTTATCCGCATTTATGTTTACACTTGTCGCTTTAGCCCTTGCCGCAATTACATCTGTCAGTGTTTTTTGCTCAAACTCCGCAGCGCCTTTTACTGTATTGACCAGGTTATCCACCAGGTCAACCCTTTTCTGGTATTCCGTCTCTACATTACTCCATGATTTCTTTACATTCTCATCCTGTTTTACCAACCCGTTATACCCGCCGCAACTCCATGCGCCAAGAATGAGGATAACGCCCAAAACGATTAACAACGTGAGATTTTTAGTTCCTTTCATAACAATTTTTATTTGTGACACCGAAATTAGAACATTTGCATTTCATCAGGGTAATTTTTCGGTTAGTCAAATAGTATTGTCGGTAAACGGCATTTTAATAACCTTGCGGCATGATTTTAGAGCCAAAAAGACTTCAAATAATTCTTATGAAATTATCCAGGAGATACGCATGGCTCCTACTTATACCACTGGTAGCTGCCCTGCATTGCAAAAAATCAAATAACACTAATGTAGAGCCTCCCGGTTCCGTGGAAATAAAAGACAGCGCCATAGTAAGCAACCTCAATTTTCCCTGGGAGATACTATGGGGACCCGATAATAATATATGGATGACGGAACGTGGCGGAAAGATCAGCCGGATAAATCCAACCACAGGAACAGTCACTCCCTTATTAACCATTAGTGGAGTGCATGTAAATGGCGAAGGCGGACTGCTGGGAATGGTATTGCATCCGGCTTTTTCAGTAACGCCTCATGTATTTGTTGTCTATAATTACCAGGGTGGTGGAAACAAGGAGAAAGTAGTCCGTTATACTTATAACGGCACCGCACTTACCAGTCCGCTTACTATTGTTGATAATATTGAGGCCTCTTCCAATCATAATGGCAGCCGCTTATTGATAAGTCCTGATTTGAAATTATTTATTACTACAGGCGATGCATCCAATACATCGCTTCCTCAAAATACTTCTTCGGTAAATGGAAAAATTCTGCGCGTCAATCTTGACGGAACTGTTCCGTCTGACAATCCTGTTGCCGGCAATCCGTACTGGTCTTTTGGGCACCGCAACCCACAGGGATTGGTATTTGCCAATGGTAAATTGTACAGTACTGAACACGGCCCGAACAATGATGATGAAATAAACATTATAGAGAAAGGAAAGAACTATGGCTGGCCGAATGTGGAAGGTTTTTGCAATACATCAGGCGAACAAAGTTTTTGCACTGCCAACAATGCAAAAGAACCCCTGCAAAACTGGACACCAACAGCGGCTGTTGCCGGGCTGGATTATTATAACAGCGATCTTATTCCTCAATGGAAAAATTCATTATTGATGGCTGCACTAAAAAATTCAAGGCTTTACCAGATGAAATTAAATGCTGCCTTTACCAGTATTACCCAAACCAATGAATATTTTACCAATGACTATGGCAGGATGAGGGATATATGTATTTCACCTGCCGGTAAGGTTTATATCTGTACGAGCAATGGCGGGAACAGTGATAAGATCATTGAGATAACCAGGAAATGATGCTGTGGTAAGTAAGCGGCTATGATCAGCGAATCATTGCCTTTTCAGTTTGGTAATACCAATTACGGAGCCTGTTACTGTAGCCGGAACGCCACCCTGGATAACAGTTTGTGTAAAGGAACTTGATACTTTCAATAAAAGTGTATCTCCCGACCAGCCTAATCTTATACCAACAGGACCGGTAGGTATTGAACCTGAAGGATCAGGTACACCAAATGCGCCGGTTACAGTCAGCGAGTCATTATTAATACGTGTGTAGGGAGAAGTGCCGCTAGATGACGGTGCTGACGCAACAAATGGCATATCCATATCATCGAATAATACACCATTAATATAAGTCTTCACATTCATGGTTGTGTCTATGGAATAAGCCATGCCATTTGTAATGAACTGGCTGGCTGTAATTTGTACGGTGCCGGCATTATTTTCAGTAATATAGTCACTCGTTGTAATGGTCTTTAACTGCTCGCCGGCTGCTGTAATAGATACGCTGCTGCTGGTATGTGCTTCCATCCCGACAAAATTCCAGTTACCAATAATGCTGTTATTACTACCACCCGCTCCTCCTCCATTACCACCGGTTCCTCCATTACCCTGGTTACCAAGTTCAATACTTATTTCCTTTTGACAGGAAGCAAGAAAAATAACCACACAAGAAATCAGCAAAAGTTTAAGGGTACCTTGAATTTTCATAAAGTCCATATTATTTATACGGTAAAAATCGAAAAAAAATCTCATTATATCAAGTACTCCTGCTGAATAGTAGTAATCCCGGCCTCAGCATGAAGAGGATGTATCTTATGTTTCTCTAATACATTTCACGCAATTACGCTACGGCGCAAATCGCCGGTTACTGAAAATCAAACGTTGCGGCCTTGCGGCATTGCATGATTTATTTCCCCTTTTAAGACTCTTTTCGGAGGTTTATTCAATCCAGGGAAACATTATGATTGTATGGCTGCTATCCCCGGCAAAACCTTTCCTTCAAAATATTCCAGCAAAGCCCCTCCTCCGGTTGATACATAACTTACCTTATCAGCAAAACCAAACTGGTTAACTGCGGCTACAGAATCACCACCGCCGACTAATGAAAAGGAACCATCCTCTGTAGCTTCCGCTATTGCTGTCGCTACTGCCTTCGTACCATGCTGAAATTTTTCCATTTCAAACACACCCATTGGCCCGTTCCATAAAATGGTTTTGGAATGCTTGATCACGTTACAAAATTGTTCGCAGGCATTTGGACCAATATCCAGCCCCATCCATCCATCAGGAACATTATTACTTGGCGATACGGAAGTTTCCGCATCAGCCGCAAACTTATCAGCTATTATAGAATCAGAAGGCAGGTGAATGCAAACGCCTTTCGCTTCCGCTTTTTTTATTAATTCACTGGCTGTATCTAAACGGTCTTCTTCGCAAAGTGATTTACCGATGTTTCCACCGGCCGCTTTCATAAACGTGTAAGCCATGCCGCCACCGATAATAATATCTGTCGCCCTTTCCAGCAGATTTTCAATAATCAGTATTTTATCAGAAACCTTAGCGCCACCAATAATAGCTACAAAGGGTTTTTCAGATTGATGCAATACTTTTTCAGCGCTGGCAACTTCAGCTTCCATCAGCAGGCCGAACATTTTTTTATCGCCGGGGAAAAATTTCGCGATGACAGCCGTAGAAGCATGGGCCCGATGCGCCGTACCAAAAGCATCATTGACATATACATCACCAAGCTTCGATAATTTCTCCGCGAATTTTTCGTCCCCTTTTTCTTCTTCTTTATAAAAGCGGAGGTTCTCCAGCAGCAATACTTCGCCGGGGCTTAACATACCGGCAGTTAAATAAGCCTGTTCTCCAATGCAATCATTGGCGAAAAATACTTTAACAGGTTTACCGGCTGATTCATTGAGTAGTTTATAAATATGCGGCACCAGGTGCTGCAAAGAATATTTTTCCGTCGGGCCATCCTTCGGTCTTCCGAAATGCGACATCAGGATCACGCTGCCGCCATCACTGATTACTTTTTTAATAGTGGGTATCGCAGCCCTTATTCTTGTATCATCCGTGATCTCGTATTTGTCATTGAGCGGTACATTAAAGTCCACGCGGATAAGTACTTTTTGTTTTGCAAAATTGTGATCAGCAAACTTTGACATAATTGTATTTTTTAAAAAAGAATTATTGCAGCCTTCCTTTGCTTTGTTCAAACAAAGCATAACCCGTTACCACTGCCATTACTTCATCCGTTACATCTTTTCCCCCGCTCATATTTGTCCGGATACTTTCTATCGTATGCTTTGGGCCGGCGGGAATACCCCACCAGCCAAACAAAAAAGAAATAAGTGTAAAAATAAATCCTTTTGAAATCCAGTTTTCCCCGGGATGAACCAGGTAAACGCCGGATGCCCTTTTAAATGTAAAGATAATTACAGATACCGTCCACGCATAATAGACAAACCGCGCACCTTCATTTACTTCATCCTGCAGGTCATTAGCAGAAAGCCCGTCAATATTTTTGATCCTCATATTAATTCACTCTCACAGGAATAAAAAACCGCAATGACAGTCAGGGGATGCTGCTCCCGTTACAATCATTGCGGATATTATAAAATTATTTTTACTTGCTTATCAGTTTGGCGAAATAATTCACGGTGCGCACCAACTGGCTTACATAGCTCATTTCATTATCATACCAGCTTACTGTTTTTACCAGTTGCTTATCTCCCACGGTCATTACTTTCGTCTGTGTAGCATCAAACAACGAACCGAAGTGAATACCTATTACATCGCTGCTGACTATCTCATCTTCTGTATAGCCAAAACTTTCATTCGACGCGGCTTTCATAGCTGCATTGATGTCTTCTGTTGTTACAGTTTTATTCAGTATAGAAGTCAGTTCTGTCAGTGAACCAGTGATGGTCGGCACCCGTTGGGCGCTGCCATCCAGCTTTCCTTTTAATTCAGGTAATACCACACCAATTGCTTTGGCAGCGCCGGTACTGTTGGGAACGATATTAGCCGCCGCTGCTCTTGCCCTGCGAAGATCGCCTTTGGGATGAGGGGCATCTAATGTATTCTGATCATTCGTGTATGCATGTATCGTAGTCATGATACCTGCGGCGATACCATATTTATCATTGAGCACTTTGGCCATTGGTGCCAGGCAGTTGGTAGTGCAGGAAGCGCAGGAAATAATTGTTTCACTGCCATCGAGTATATCATGATTTACATTAAACACAACTGTTTTCATATCGCCGGTAGCCGGTGCAGAGATCACTACTCTTTTAGCGCCTGCTGTCAAATGCGCGCCCGCTTTGTCTTTATCAGTAAAAAAACCCGTACTCTCAATCACTACATCTACACCATGACTGCCCCAGGGAATCTGCGCCGGGTCTTTCTGTGCATATATTTTAACGGCATCACCATTTACAACAATTGAATCTTCCGTAGCTTTTACTTCCGCATCAAAACGTCCCTGTGCACTGTCATACTTAAGCAGGTGTGCTAATACTTTAGGGCTTGTAAGATCATTGATAGCTACTACATCAATTCCTTCCATTTTATATATCTGGCGATAAACGAGGCGGCCGATACGTCCAAATCCGTTGATTGCAACTTTAACTGTACTCATTTCCAAAAAAAGTTTAGGTTTTAAAATGAGGGGCGAAGGTATGAAAACCAGCGGTGTTTATATATATCAGATTTGATTAAAATGGCCATTGCAGTAATATGGCGGCATTTGTGGTAATTAATAGTGTGTAACAACCTGAAAAACATTTGGCCAAAAACCAGTGCGAACCTATCTTTGCCGTCCCTTAAAATTTCATGCTGAGTGAAAAGAAAGACGGCCCGTTCGTCTAAGGGTTAGGACACCACCCTTTCACGGTGGTGATACGAGTTCGAATCTCGTACGGGCTACAAAACAAACAATCAGTACCGCCCGGTACGTCACGAGATCCCCGCAAATGCAATGTTGGCGGGGATTTTTGTTTTCGCTATCCCTGGTTGAAATCGTTTTTCGTCATTTTTTAGTGCGCCGGTTTTTCACCAAAATGTGTTTTTTCACCAAAATTTCATTTTAAGATGAAAACGTCAATTATGTTCTACCCATATGAACAAAAAAAACCACAAAACCGGGAAGATACCTGTCTATGATCAATTACTCATCTGCTCAATTTTCTAATTCTCAGGAAATAAGAAAATCTGGTTTTTGACCAATTGAATTATGAGTTTGCCTCAATTCGAGTCCCGGTAATTAACAAAGATTGAAATCAGGGGTTTTGTTTCGCTTTGTTCACAAGATCAGGACTATTGATGGTTTCAGTCTAATAATTGAAGTATTAAATTTTCATCTTTAGTTATTTCACCGATGACCGGGTAAATATGTTTAAAGATCAAATCCTGGTAAAAATTAATGGAATCGTAAAACTCATTGCTGGCAGTGGTTTTAAACTCTTCGGGTCCGCTCTCGAATAGTATTATAAACGGTCTCAATAAATGACCGATTGTATGCCTGATAGTGGTTACAGGTTTTAATTCTATTTGCTCGTTGTTTTTTAAAATATATTCCATCCTTAAAGACAACTGCCTGTATATTTCATTCATATAATCGAAAACACTAAGCATACCTGCCGCTTCATAAGATAATTCTTTTCTTCCCGGGGTTTTCAATTTCGTAATCAAAATTATATCCCGGAATGCAAGCCAGTCACAAAATATTTCTTCGAACAGTATGGCATTCTGATTAGTCGCAATTTGTCTTAAAATAGCGCCAATTTCTTTTCCTTTCAGCACTTCAAAATCAAAATCCAACAGGCTGGTCAAATGGGGGTCAGGATTATCCCAATAACCCTTATCCAGGAGATCTGCAATTGCCAATAATTGCTCTTGCAAAACAGATTTATGTTTTGCCGAATCTTCTATTTTAAAGCAGGCGTGCGCTATCTCATGCCTGATCAGGAATAAATTTGTGATAAAAATATATTGCTCAATAAAGCCATCATTTTTAAATACGATATTCAATTGCGAAAATAATTCTTTCGATCTATTGAAAAATACAAAGCAGGCTGTTTCATTTCTATAGTTTCGACAGGCAAGAAAATAGTAGATATCGGACCTGATGTTATCCAGGAGTTGCGGAGTGAGCTGGGAATTATTATTTTCATGATCATATTTTATTGAAACCAGGTTTGTTATAAAGAGCCGGATATATTCTGTAAAATGAAGATCATAAATAATATAGTTCTTATTATCATATCGTAAAATTTCAGGAAAAATGTCTGCGGAGTATACCGGGATAATTTCCATTTCTTTAAAAACACTCTGGTGTGACTCAATCGTATAATCAATTAAAGGGAAATTGGCTAACTCAAAATCTTCACATTTCTTTCTCTGTTTTATATAATCATAGATAAAATCCATAATTACTTTTTTAACTTTCTTTAAAGTCCCTGATATTGTCCATTAAAATCTGTTTGATTTCTTTTAAATCATAGTTATCAAACGAGATTTCATTACCGTCTTTAATAAACCTGACAACTTTCGTTTTGTTTTCCTTTTTTTTATTTTTTTCCAGGCTTTTTTGATACAAAACCTGCAGAAACGGGATTGTCATAGGTATAACTATTGAAATAAAAACATCAATAACATCCCCATTAAAGTTGTTAGTTTCGATAAAATCGTTCTTAATTTTTACTCCATACAATTCAGCAAGCATGGCTTCAAATTCTTTATCTTCTTTCAAAAACTCAACTATTATTTTGTTCATACTATTAACATTTTAGAAATTAGAGGTTAATTGATTTCTTCCTCATAAATATACGACACTAAACTACCTAAGTCAAAATAAGCCCGGTCTTGCTCTTTTTCTAAAGTAATGAAAATTTAATGTTGAGTTTAACTCACTTAATAACTTGTTTTATGGAAAACAGAATATATGTGATAATTTCTGAAGAGTTTCAACTACGAAAGATCCAATTATTAATATGGATTGTATTCATCTTGTTTACTTAAGAACTTAATTAATATGGAATTGGCTTCTGTTAATTCCTATAGCTGTCCGAAATAAAATATAATTCATATCATAGTTATAGTTTTATGTTTTTCAATACACCAACTCTGTAAGGTATAACACTGGCTTCCTGCAGGCTCAACAAACCGGGTTGCCATTTGCCGTTGACTAGTGGCCCTTATCTGAATAAAGAGCCCGTGCAAAAAATTATTATTTATACAATATTGAAAAAGTAAAAAAAAGAAGTAGATTGCTTTGCCGACTTCACTATACCATATCATCCGGAATAATTCCCTTCAAAACAATTCTTACATAATCTGCAACTTAGAAAACACTGAGAATCGGCTTCTGGCGTTCCTCAATACCAGGTGTGTTTAAGGCTATTTTTAGTACCGCAACCATTAAGATTACCTTTTGATAAGGGTAATATCAGGATCGTATTTTATTTTTTATTGAATTCCTCAAAATGAATTCTCCCGGTATCAATAGAGTAAACGAGCCAAACTCTCCCGCAAGCAGATCAGAAAATCTTGCAAAAGAAAATGCTACCAAATCCAATGCGATTGAAATCCCTTCTATTGCTTTACCAAAAGGTGGCGGCGCATTAAAAGGAATAGATGAGAAATTCCAGGTGAATGCCGCCAATGGTACAGCCAGCTATTCCATCCCGCTTCCTGTGAGTCCCGGCAGGAACGGTTTTATGCCTGCCCTTTCATTAAGCTACAATTCAGGAACTGGCAATGGCCCCTTCGGACTCGGATGGGATATCGGGTTACCCGCCATACAACGAAAAACCGATAAAAAACTTCCCCGCTACCGCGACGCCACTAATGAAGATATTTTTATGTTCTCCGGCGCGGAAGACCTGGTTCCGCTATTGGCTGAAAATAACGGGGACTGGGAAAACACCGAAAGAGTGATTCCAAATTTTATCATCAAAAGATACAGGCCCCGTATCGAAGGAGGCTTTTCTAAAATTGAAAAGATTATCCATCCCGCTCATGGTGTGTACTGGAAAGTGACCACAAGAGAAAACGTGACCATCCTATTCGGCAGGTCCGTAGCCTGCAGGATCGCTGACCCCGAAGATGCAACCCGGATTTTCAAATGGCTGCCTGAATTCAGTTTTGATGATAAAGGCAACTGGATCGCTTACCAATACAAAGAAGACGCGAATAAAACACTGCCACAACGGGACCTGATACCAGCCCAGCCGCATGAGCAAAACCGGAAAAACGGCAAAGCATTATATACAAATCTTTATTTAAAGCGGGTGCAATATGGAAATCGTAAACCTTATTATGCTGACCCCTTGCAACCCTTTGATCCCCCGCTTCCGCAAGCACCCAATGAAACCGAGCATTTTTTTGAACTGGTTTTTGATTATGGTGAACATGACCTGGCTAAACCATTAACAACGGAAACAGATATCAATGGATGGGGTTACCGGCAGGACGCATTCTCCAATTTTAACGCAGGATTTGAAATACGCACCACACGCTTATGCAGGCGTGTTTTGATGTTTCATCATTTCCCGGATGAAAAGCAACCTGATGGCTCGGCTTTCGGTAAGAATTATCTCGTACGCTCCCTTGATATAAAGTATATCCCATCTTCAATCAATAATTCAGGGATTGCTGAAACGACTTACCTCTCGCTCATTCAGCAATCCGGTTATATCCGCAAAGGCGATGGCTCTTATTCAAAAAAATCATTACCACCGCTACAATTTGAATACCAGCAATTAACCTGGAATAAGAAAATAAAAGAAGTGAATCCGGAAAGTCTATTGCATGCCCCGGTTGGTATCATGGACAACTATCAGTGGGTTGATTTTTATGGTGAGGGTGTGTCTGGAATATTTACCGAGCAGGCGGAAGGCTGGTTTTATAAACACAATCTCGGAACGGATGATCAAGGTGAGTTCCGGATGTCGGCGGCAAAAATAATCGCCCCGAAGCCTTCTTTTACCGGTATCAGCGACGGAAGACTGCAATTGCAGGACCTTGATGCCAATGGTGAAAAACAACTGGTGGTTGATACTCCTGATATAAAAGGATTTTTTCAGCTAACAGATAATAATGAATGGGAAGGTTTCAGATCTTTTCCGCAGGTTCCCAATATTGAGCTCCGTGACTCTTACGTAAGAAAGATGGATCTTAATGGTGATGGAATGCCCGAGCTGGTAAAAACAACGGAGAATGATTTTCAGTGGTGGGCAGGGCAGGGAAAAAAAGGCTACTCGGAAGCAGAGCTAGCTTCAAAATCATTTGATGAAGAAAACGGGCCTGCGATGGTATTCGCAGAAAGCCTGCAATCAATTTTCCTCGCGGATATGAGCGGAGATGGCCTGGTGGATATTGTCAGGATACGCAATGGAGAAATTTGTTACTGGCCCAATAAGGGATACGGAAAGTTTGGCGCTAAAGTAAATATGAGTCATGCACCTGTCTTTGATGCGCCCGAACAGTTCAATCCCGCATACCTCTACCTTGCGGATATAAGCGGCACGGGAGCAACCGATATATTATATATTGGTAAGAATAAATGCAGCGCATGGCTTAACCTGAGCGGGAATAGCTGGAGCGCCGTTAACGAAATAGAAACCTTTCCTCCTGTTCAGCATACAGCCCAGTTGGCAATAGTAGACCTGCTAGGTACCGGCACCGCCTGCATGGTATGGTCTTCTGATCTGCCCGGCGATACACAGGGCTCCATGTGCTACATTGATCTGATGAGCAGTAAGAAACCGCACGTGATGCTCAAACATATCAATAATATGGGAATGGAGACCACGGTTGAATATAAAAGTTCCACCTGGTTTTACCTGAAAGATAAACAGGATGGCAAGCCCTGGATAACCAAACTTCCCTTTCCGGTGCAGGTGGTTTATAAGTCTACGGTAGAAGAGAAAATAACCAATACAAAATTTACGACCCAATACAGTTATCATCATGGGTATTATGATCATGCTGAAAAAGAATTCCGCGGATTTGGAAGAGTAGAGCAACTGGACACAGAAGAATATGAAAACTGGAAAATAGATACGGCGACAACCAAGCTGGATAATTCAGCGCCGCTATTTCAAAAACCTGTATTGACAAAGACGTGGTTTCATACCGGGGCATTCCTGGATAAAGAAAAAATCCTTACGCAATTCGAAAAAGAATATTGGTACAATGAAATGATAAGGGAAGGTTTCGCGGTTGCGGTAAATGAACCCATGCTTCCCGATGCACAAATAGTCCCTGCGGCTATTGTCAAGGATAAAAGCATTATACAAAAACTAAATGCGGATGAATGGCGTGAAGCCATGAGGGCCTGCAAAGGAATCACCATCAGGCAGGAGGTCTTTGCCCTGGATGCACCGGATAACAGGCAACTTGAGTTAACGCCTTATTCGGTTACCACACACAATTGTCATATTCAGCTTCTGCAACCGCGTGGTACCAACCTGCATGCCTCGTTTATTACAACGGAAAGTGAATCTATTCAAATTCATTATGAAAGAAATATTGCTGATCCAAGGATTGGCCATAGCCTGAATATTGAAATTGATGACCTGGGAAATATAAAACAGGCGGCTTCTGTTGTATATCCAAGGGTAGTGGTGGATAATAGTTTGCCGGCGATCACCCAGGCGGCACAAGCCCTGACAACGATTGTTTTTACAAAAAGCGAATTCACCAATGATGTAACCAGTACGGACCAGGCCTATCGCTTAAGAATGCCTTCTGAAGTACAAACTTTTGAATTAAAAGCGGTCGCCAAAACCGGAGCAATCTACTCAGTTAGCGATTTTACAGGGATTCTCGATGATGCAAAATCTTCTTCCGCAGCTTACCATGAACAAAATAAACCGCTCATCGCAGGTAAAGCACAAAGGAGGCTGGTAGAGCATGTGCGGAACTGTTACCTGGAAGATAATTTAAGCGGGTCATTGCCTTTGAATAAATTAGAATCACTGGGACTTCCTTATCAAAGTTATCAACTCGCCTATACTCCAGAATTACTGATGGATATATTTTCCGCGAAGCAGAATGATGCTGCACTGGCCAACCTGATGAAAGAAGGCCAGTTTGATCATTCCATTGATGAATTCGGTTTGGAAGACGCCAATTGGTGGATCCGTTCGGGGACAACCCAGTTTTTTGAACTGCCCGATATGGCTAATGTTGTACCGGGCAGGTTCTATACGCCCGTTTCCTATACCGATCCGTTCGGATCGAAAACGAAAGTCTCTTACTATAATGATTATTTTCTTTTTATTGATCAAACAGAAGATGCACTGGGAAATAAAGCCGGTGCAGCGGTATTTAATTTTCGAACGCTATCGCCGCAGCGCATGCGGGATATTAATAACAATCTTTCCGAGGTGTTGATTGATGAGCTTGGTCTTACAAAGGCGATGGCAATAATGGGCAAGGGTAACCAGGCTGATGATCTCACCGGGCTGACGGATCTGACCGATACTGCTGAAACAGTCGTGGCCAAAGATTTTTTTCATGTGCCGGACACTGCACAGGGAGTCGCTGATTCAGTTGCGCTCCGCACGATCGCCAATAACCTTTTGCAAAATGCTACGGCGCGGTTTGTGTATGATCTCGATGCGTATCAATCCGGCAAGCCAATATGCGTTGCAACCATCCTGCGGGAAAAACATTTCCGGATGGATAATAATTCTCCCATTCAAATCAGCTTTGAATACACCGGAGGCTCGGGAAATGTGGTGATGAAAAAAATGCAGGCCGAACCGGGCGTTGCCAAAAAAACAATCGTAAATCCCGATAAAAGTTATGTAGTTAGTGATGAGGACACGTCCAAATCTGTACCTAAGCAATTGCGATGGATCGGATCAGGAAGAACTATCCTGAATAACAAAGGCAATGTGGTAAAGAAATACGAAGAATATTTTTCCGTCACGCCGCGTTACGAGGACCTCCCCGAATTAGTTGAAACCGGCGTAACGCCTGTATTATATTATGATGCAGTGGGCCGGCTTATCAAAACCCGGATGCCGGATGGCACATTCAGCCGGATGGAATTTGATGCCTGGAAACAAATCGCGTATGATACGAATGATACCGTGCTTGAAAAAAATTGTGACTGGTATATTGATCGCATCAATGGAAATATCAACGCCAAATTGATCGCGGCGAATAAGGATCCGGTTAAAGAAATGCAGGCTGCGCAAAAAGCGGCTAAGCATGCCAATACACCCACCCTGCAACATCTGGATACGCTGGGCAGAACTATCTTGTCCGTTGATACCAACAGGGATATTGTTACCAATGCCGATAAGCCCTATCGCACAAAGATCATCATAGACATCGAAGGGAATGTGCTCAGTATCCTTGATGCCCGTGAAATAGCGGCGAATGGTCTCATGGGAAACCCCGTAATGGAATATAAATACGATATGCTCGGCCATCGTGTTTACCAAAAAAGCATGGACGCCGGGCAACGATGGTTGCTCACCAATGTACTTGGGAATCCATTGCGGACATGGGATGAGCGAAACCATGAGTTTCAATATAACTATGATAAGGCACACCGTCCATTGTACAGCCGGGTGACCGGAGGTGACGGGCCTGCGCTACTGGATAATATTTTTGATAAAATCATCTATGGAGAATCCCTATTACAAGCGAACCGGAGCGATGAAGCTGTATGGCAGGCAAAAAATGTTCTTGGTAAACCTGTGAAGCATTTTGATACAGGAGGAGTAGTACTTACTCCTGAATATGATTTCAAAGGACAACCCATATCCACCACGAGGGCATTGTTTGAAGACTATACAGCTATGGTCAACTGGACCGATGCGAATTTAGGGTCCGGGTTAGAACCTGATACATTCACTTTTTCCCACACCACCGATGCATTGGGAAGAATTATCGAGCAGATAGCTCCCAATGGCGATATTATTACTCCTTCTTACAATGAGACGGGCCAATTGAACCGTCAGTCAGTGGTACATACATCTCCGGCGGCCAACACCATCTATATACAGGATATTGATTACAATGAAAAAGGGCAACGAAACAGGATCATATATGGCAACGATGTGTACACTAACTTCTATTATGATAAAGAAACTTTTCGTATAAACAGGCTGGAGACAAAACAGAAAGATAATACGCCGTTGCAGGACTGGTATTACACCTACGACCCCGTTGGCAATATCACGCATATTGAAGACAAGATCAATGCGGTGAAATTTTATAATAACCAGCCCGTATCCAATCTTTCGGAATATACCTATGATGCGCTTTACCGATTGATGGCCGCAACGGGAAGAGAGAATAATGCGGCGCTGTTATTTGAGGGCAAAGACAATACTGACGATGCTGCGTTCCTGCAATCACTGAAGCCAACCGATCCTATGGCTATCTGGGGCTATACACAGAAATACGTGTATGACGAGGTGGGGAATATCAGGGAGATGAATCATCAATCCGGCAATGCGTGGAAAAGAACCTACGAATACGAAGATGATAATAACCGACTGAAGAGCACAACAGTCGGGCAGGGAATAAAGAGTTTTAAATTTCCTTATACCTATAATGCGAAGCATGGCTTTATGGTAGCGATGCCGCATCTCGATATCATGGGATGGAATTTCAAAGAAGAATTGATCAGCACGATACATCAAAAAGTAAATACAAGTAATGGCACGGCCGAGACTACCTATTATCAATACGATGCACAGGGACAGCGGTTACGCAAGGTGACCAATAATTTCGCGAGGCCGGGTGCACAGGTAACGAAGAAAGACGAAAGGATCTATATAGCCGGCTTCGAGTTGTATAAAAAACAAATAGGCAACCAGGATTTGAAAAGAGTAACGCTGAGTTTAATTGATGGAGCGCACCGGTTTGTAATGGTTGAAACACGAAACGGGGTAGATGATGGTAGCCTGCCAAAATTAGTACGCTACCAGTTGCACAATCATCTTGGTTCCGCTTGTCTTGAATTGAATGATAATAACCTTGCGCCGCAAATCATCTCGTATGAAGAATATCACCCGTATGGCACGACTGCTTACCAGGCGATGAATAAAAATATCCGTGCTACAGCGAAGCGATACCGGTACACGGGATTAGAAAGAGATGAAGAAACGGGATTTGGATATCATGGGGCGAGGTATTATGTGCCGTGGCTGGGGAGGTGGGCAAGTTGTGATCCGTCAGGTCCGAATGATTCTGTCAACCTTTATATCTATACACCATGCAATCCTGTAAACTTTAAAGATCTGAATGGCAAAAACTGGATATCTGATAAAGAAGTAATAGAAAAGAGCCCTTTCGATGCGAATTATTTCAAGGCGTTAAGAGATTTGAGAATAGGTTTAATTACAGTGGATCAATTTGCAAAAGCCTATCCGAGAAAACCATTTAACCCAAACGATCCTCCCCCGGTAATACCAGGAGATCCTCCCCGTATAAGTCCTCAGCGTTTTGCTGAACAGAAGAGGCGTCAACTTGAAGCTGTTACCTCAGGAGTAGTTGGAGCATTCACTGTGTATCGTTATGAAGGAGCACCTCTTGAAATACAAACTGCTGCGGGTGAGCTCGCGGCTAACTTGGGAACCATGGGATTATTAGTTGCGGGAGGGGCCGGAGGCGGTTCAAATGCGAATCCGATTTTCAATCATCCCAATGAGCCGGAAATGCAGCATGGCGCTCCATTGGAACCGGTTAGAGTAGTAGTCCCGGAAGGTTATGTTGCACTTCCTCCTGTTCCAAAATCGACAGGGCAAAGAGTAACTCCAGAGGGTGTTGCACTTCGTCCCAAACCTCTAAACGATGACCAGCGGGCAAAGCAACTGGCATCTGTATTAGATGACCGCGCGCGGCAAGGAACTGCTATTGCCGTGGTCTCAACAAGGCGACCAGATGGAACTCCCGGACCGAGATTCATTTCAGGGACAGGACCTAGGCTGACTCCCAAAAGGGTGCGAGAACTATTTGTAGGGGGCGAGGTATTAGTTCCAGGGGGAGCTTCGCCAGCTACTGGCCCCAACCCGCATCACGGCGAACCAAGAGCTATGGGCTTTGCGAGATTTATGGGATTTGAACCTGTATCAGTAGGCAGCAGCCTGAATATCTGTGGTCACTGTCAACTAAGAATCAGGGCAGAATATCCATTCGTGGATGTACAAACTCCATATAGATTACATGGAAAATACGGTCCTGTAAAGCCGATACGTTAATAAAAGCGGGTAGCAATAAAATATCTCAACTATGGCAAAAAGTAAATCCGATAAAGCGGAAAACAAGGCAAAAGAAAAAGAAAAGCAACGCTATACTGTCAGCGGTCGGGTGTTTAACGCCTACGGCGAACCCATCGCCGGGCAGAAAGTACTCGCCGCGGATGTTGACCTGCGCGGCGCCGCCATTTACCGCACGGCTGCCACGGTAAAAGAACTTACCGACAATAAAGGGTTCGAGTTACTCGGCAAAGACGAAACCAACGCAGATGGTTTTTACCAAATAAATTTTTCAGATAATGATTATAAAAATTATGAGCGCCGCCACGCCGATGTCATCGTCTTTGCATTGAACGACGATGACCAGGTAACAGGCCGGTCGAAACTCAGCAATGAAACGGATTATACCGGTAATGCTATCAACAACTGGGATATCCGCTTATCCGGTGCAGCCAAAAGAAGACCGAGTGAATACCGCAGGCTGATGCAGGTGATTGCACCTTTCATGAAAGAAAATAAAATGGAACTGTTTCAGCTTAGCAGCTCCGAAGACCAGGTGAGTTTTCTTGCTTCCGAAACCAACCAGGTGAGGAATCATGTTGCTTTGATCGTGCAAGCCGACAAATTGCAAGACGATCATACCAAGTTCAAGCTATCGCATGAATTACTGTATGGAGCAGGAAGACAAAACATCCCGCTCACATGGTCTTCCCTTATCCTGGTAAAGCGGGCCACGATTGTAAAAGCTATCCGCCGTTCTATCGGTGAAAATATCATTGACCCCCAGGATAGCAAGACAATAGATCAGTTTATTGAAAACCTGTTGACCGTTGCCCTGCTGCAGGCAGTCAAAATGCCGGAAGCCAGTAACCTGTTTAGAACAATGACTTTCTCTTTGAAAAATCCTGCAATGCAAAAGATCTTCGCCCAGTCTTATTTGCAATTTGACGGCAAGCCCGAAGATTTCTGGGAAGCGCTTTCCAAGGAGGAAGGATTTACCCCGGCAATCATCCGGTCACTTCAATTATCCAATCAACTCAGTATCCTCACCAATATGCACACGGCATTGATCGAAGAATTACAGGTGAACAGGAAAATCAATGACCCTTCTGAATTGCTGGAATTGGAAACAAGGGAATGGTCAGGGATCATAAAAAAAACAGGCTTCCCGGAAGAAACCCCCGGCAATACCCCGGAAGAAAAAGAAGTCAATTATATTAATAATATACAAAGCACCCTTGTTGCCGCATACCCTACAAAAAAAATAGCCCTGTTGGTGGCTGGCAACCAGATCTTGTTTAAGGACCCTGAAGTAAAAGAAAGAGTTACGGCGTTCTTTACAGCGGCACCTGAGTTTGATATCAGTAGATCCCGTGTTTCCGGTTTTAACCAGGTATTGAAAGAAGTAGCCGGAAAATTGTACGATCCCGTAGTGCAAAACCTTCAACTGATGCAACGCATTTACCAGGTAAGCCCTTCGCCGCAAGTCATGACCATTTTATTAGGTAAAGGCTATACGTCAGCTTACCATATTTCAAGCATGTCGCAAAATGCTTTCATTAACACAGAGGCGGAAAATATTGGCGGCGCTACAATCGCTGCTGATGTACACAACCGTGCACGCTACCAGGTGATGCGCGCCCAGCAGATCATGCTCAAGATCCGGGATACCCAGGACAAAGCATCACCAGTGAAAATAATTACCGCTGACCAGCAAACCCAAATCATGGATGCCATCAATAAACTAAATTAAGCTGTATGGAAAACTGGACTAAGTTATTTGGCTCACCTGCCGATTGCGAATGTGAAGACTGTAAAAGTGTTTTCAGCCCGGCAGCTTATCTCGTGGATATTTTGCAATTCCTGGATAATTGTCCCAGAAACGCTGCTGGTAATAATCCACTGGACCTTTTGCTGGGACGCCCGAGAAACAGCACCGACCCCATACAACTGGCCGGCCGCAGACCCGATATCGGGAACCTGCTGCTGACCTGTGAAAATACCAATACACGTATCCCTTATATTGACCTCGTCAATGAGATCATGGAATATTATGTTGCCAATTACCATGGACAGTTACCTTTCCCCACTTTTCCACCCGATAAAGAATTGCGGCATGATACAGGCAGCGCCTCTTCGCGTGAACTGATCGCAGAACCACAATACACCCGGATAGATGCTTACAGCAGTATCTACCAGAATGGCATCTACCCATTCATCCTGCCTTATCATCAACCCCTGGATGTTATCAGGACCTATCTTGAATTTCTTACATCCGGCAGGGCCGAATTACTCGAAACTTTTAAATTTTATTTTGACCAGGCTGCATCAGCTTTTGCACCGATACCCGTGAATGCGATAGATGCGGAAAATGTATTGCTAAGCCTGAAAGAATATGAAATAGTAACGAAGGTGGATTTCGCGTCTGTGGCAACAGCTCCCGTTTCACCCGAAGCCTATTTTGGCAACCCGGCTCCTGCCTATACTAATGCAGCAATTCCCGTGTCGGATCTGTTGCAACGGACGGGTCTTATTTATACAGAACTTCTCGATATTATTAAGACAAAGCTTATCAACCCGGGGCAGGCTGCGCTGAATGTACTTCAAAACTTACTCAACCAGGCCGTGCCTGTTGTTGACAGCCAAACTTTATATAATGAGTTAAAGGGAAATAGCTGGCAGGCTGATGTGGGCTTTGTGAGCGCCCTTACCGCCAATGGCATTACCATTGCGAAATTCACCCAATGGGTAAATGATAATTTCGTACCATTTCAAAAAGTAATTACTTTTTACGAACCCGGCTCAGCCTGCGATCTTGATCAAACCGTTCTGCATTCCATCCTGTGGTTGTATGAAAAGCCCGCCGCTGATACTAATATTGATGCGGATTTTCTTTCCCGGCTTCATCGCTTTATCCGGTTATGGCGCAAAATGAAATGGCCCGTGCACGAACTCGATACTATGACCGGCGCCGTGGGTGAAACCGATATCACCGCGGCGCTGATCCATAAGCTGGCGACTGTAAAAAAGATCAATGCGGTGCTCAAATTGCCCCTGCTCAATCTTGCTTGCCTATGGGGAAATATAGATACTTACGGTGATCAATCGCTTTATGCCCGGCTTTTTTTGAAGAATACAGGAAAGGTCAGCAGCAATGGGGTGACAGAGAAAAGCATTTTTACGCCAGGCCCGTTGAATGATATCTTAATTCCGAATACGCATTTCTTAAAAAATAATTTGCCCGAGATCTTCGCGGCATTGGGAATATCTGCGAATGAATATGCAAGTATCGTTACTGATTCCGGCATAGACCCGGTGAACGATAAAATTTCACTGGAAAACCTGAGTATCCTCTACCGGTATAAACTATTGGCAGATACACTGGGTTTATCCATCGCTGATTTTTGTTTATTAAAATCGGATTGCTTTAAGGTCAACCCTTTTACGGATGTTGATACCGCCTGGGATTTTATTCAAAAAGTACAAAAATTCCAAAGCGGCGCCGGTACAGCGTTCACCGTTCCTCTTTTGCATTATATCCTTTCCGGCAAATCAAAAGATGTTGACAATATTGCTTTATCCCGGGATAAGCTCATTGATACGCTGGCTGCTTTGCGCAACAGCCTTATCAATATTGAAAATGGCGATCTTGATCCGGTTTCAAAATCGCAATCACAGCAAACGCAAATTATTTCATCTGCAAGTTCGTTGACCGGTATTGATATTCCTATCACCAGCGCTCTTGTCAATGCCGGTGCTCCATCATTAATACCCGTGTCCATTAAATCAGGATTGACGGCAAACTATTTTAAAGATGAAAAATTCCTGCTGGTTGGAAATACTAAAACAGATAATGAAATTGATTTTGATTGGAAACTGGGTGTTCCGGACGCCGCCGTTGGTGCGGATAAATTCAGCATTCGCTGGACTGGCTGGATCTGTGCGCCCGCAGATGCGGACTATACATTTTTCCTGGATATAATGGAAGCTGATGAATCCGCGGCCTTATGGATCGGTGGAGAAAGAATACTGAGTCTGAACCGCCCTGAATTCGCGGATACTATCGCCGGAATTAATGGCCAGGGCGTTTATTCGATGAAAGGCGGTAAAATGTATCCCATCATCGTTGAATATGTGGAGATAGCCGGGAACGCCGGTGTGCATCTTTCCTGGCAAACACCCGCAGTACCAAAAGCAATTATCAATACACAATACCTTTTCCCGGCCACGGAGACCACGGCATTGAGCGATAAAATAATCCTGTACCACCGTGCCGCAAAGCTTATTACTGCGTTTGATTTAACAGTAACGGAATTAAATTACTTTATCACTAACAATAGCGATTTTGACAATATTGACTTTCTTCCTGTTGACATTATTCAATGGTTCAGGTTATATGATTATACTTTTTTAAGAAAAACAATTCCCGGAAAATTATTGTTACCCATTTTTCAACTGGCATCAGCGGAAGAGCAGGCCAAGCCCGGTGCAGTCGCCTCCGATGCGATCGTTTCAGCGATCGTGAGCGCTTCGGTCGCAGGATGGAATAAGGAGTATATCATTTTTCTGAATGGTTTTTATTCTTTTAAGGCCGCCAGTTTTAAAAATGAGATCGCGTTACTTAAAATTAAAAAGGCTATTGATCTAGCGATCAAAACAAAAATGCCGCTTGACGCGACAGGTTTACCTGCCTGGACAGCCATAGAAACAGATCCTTCCAAACCTATAACCGGTGGCTTTGACCTGTTGCATACGGTTGCCGGCCAGATCCGGAATGCCGTTAAGGGAAAATATAATAATAACTGGTTTACGATCGCGAAACAATTAAATGATCAGATCCGGGAAAATCAAAAACAGGCGCTGATTGCTTATCTTCTTACGCTGAATCTTACGCTTCCCCTTCCACCAGCAGGCAAACCTGTTACGAACGCAGATATGCTGTATGAATACCTGGTGATAGACGTACAAGTGACAAGCATTGTAGAAACTTCACGTTTGATACAAACTACACTCGCAGTACAAGCTTATATTGACCGATGCCTGCTCGGTCTTGAAAAAGATGTGCCGGCTGGTTCCATTAATGCAGATGAATGGGAATGGTTAAAGCATTATAGCATCGCCGCCGGGCTGAAAAAATTATTTGTATTTGTAGAAAATTATTTAGACCCATCGCTCCGCGATGATAAGAGCCCTTTCTTTACTGATTTTGAAGCGGTATTGAAGAAGAACGACATTACGGATGAGAATGCTGAAAGCGCATTCAGGGATTACCTGTATAAGCTTAACGAAGTCAGAAATCTGGAAATGTGCGGCATGTATAATGATACAGATACGCAAATCCTCCATGTATTTGCACGCACGAATGCGGCACCGTACAGTTATTACTACCGGACGGCCACCAATAGTACGCGTGTTTTTAATTCCTGGACATGGGCGCCCTGGCAGCCCGTGCAACTCGATATCAAGAGCATTGATGACGGGGC
Organism: Chitinophagales bacterium; assembly: GCA_015654695.1. Taxonomy (GTDB): domain Bacteria; phylum Bacteroidota; class Bacteroidia; order Chitinophagales; family Chitinophagaceae; genus VBAT01. Next base: position 28,818 of record JAATGJ010000073.1, read on the forward strand.
TAACAGCGGCGTGCACCTGATACCCGTTGTATGGAAAAAAAGATTGTTTCTTTTCTGGCCTGAATTTTTGCAAAAGAATATTGCACGGCAGGCTGGCTCAGCTTCTTTTTACAGTATGGCCAATGACAAAGCGCCTGATTCAAGCGGCCCGCAAAAATTCTGGGAGATACGGCTTGCCTGGAGTGAATTCGCCCAGGGTAAGTGGACACCAAAAAAAATATCGAAGGAAAGAATATCACCCCTGTATTTTACGGATGCAGAAAAAAATAATATCTCACTGCTCCTGGTTGATCCAAAATCTTTTTACTGGACTACGAACAGCAGCGTCATAGCCAATTCATTAAGAATAACCCTGCACCTGCGTTCTTCCCTGCTGGAGAGTGTGTTTGGCCTGGACCAACTGGATATCGGCGCTTTTCTTTTATCCGATATACGTGATCCCATTCTTACCAGTTATGACTCGTCTGTCGCGGCCACTGTTCAAAAAGCGCAGATAACGTTTAATAAATTCGATTTCATCAATAGTGAGAACTTATTTAAGAATCATGTTGCGCTGTATGTTTATTTTTCGCCGCAAGCCTCTTTGCTACCGAGAGATTGCATCTGGAGCTGGAATAATGATGGCAATAAAACGGATGAGAACGACGACATTCCACTGTTGGATGCGGCCGGCAATCCCAGTACAGTAACTATACAGGTACCCTCTGCTATCTGCACTATCACTGTCGAGGCCTACACCAGGGATAGTGATGCATGGCCTTCGGAGAGTGATTTCGAAAACAACCTGACAGTATCAGCCAATTCAATTGAAATAGATTTTGCCAGCCCTCCATCGGGCATTCAAAAGATCGGCCCCACCGTGGATGATGAGGACAACGATGGCGTGTCTCTTTATTTCACTGTTGCATTGGCGGGATTTGATTTAGTAGGCAGCTTTGATATAATTCAGAAAATAAGTACGCTGGGAGATATTTCCCAGGGAGAGCTCCCTACGGAGTATGTTCCTTTCTTTGAAACATTCGGGCAGCACAATGAATTGATCATTGATAATACTATTATTCTTCAAAATACAATTGATTACAGGGTGTTGTTTTCCAATAACCGCCCTGTTCATAATTTTGAGCGGCAGATTGGCATCCCTTTTTTCTATGCTGATCAGAATGGTCATAACACTTATTTTGTTACCCCCTTCGACCAATCCGAAGAAATTATTGTCAATTTTGCTTCCCCCGGCAGAACCACGATGAGCTTAATGAAGCCGAGAACTTTCCTGGCTGAAACGATCATGGAAAAGCTTCCGCCCCGGAGAATGATTGCAACCCGGCCGGTAGCAGCAACCGCGCTAAACTCATCGTTCGCAAGCGCTGCTTCCCGCAACCAGCTATTCCTTAATAACAATGACAAGAGCAGGTATGGCGATGAAGTGGTGATGTTTAACCCCCCCTTCAATGATTACACTCTTCACCCTTATTTTCCGAAAAATAACGGAACCATCGGGTTTTATACTTTTTATCATCCTTTCGCGTCAATATTTATTAAGAAATTAAACGAGGATGGTATTGATGGTTTATTGGGAGCGGACACTTTAGAATTGGCTCAAGCCCCCGACCTTACTGTTATTGATGACAACCCGGTGGTCATTCCGGCCAACGACCAGGGCGCCATGTTCACCACGACCTACGATCCTGATTTCACTTATGTAAAAAAATATGATCCCGCAGATAAGGACAGGAATTATTACCTGCAGAATGTTGATTTTAGTTTATACGGAACTTATTCCTGTTATAACTGGGAACTTTTTTTCCATGCTCCCTTTTTGATCGCCACTTCACTCAGTAAGAATGGAAAATACGCGGAAGCCAGGAAATGGTTTCATTATATCTTTAATCCACTATCATACGAAACACCCTTACCCGGTAATCCCAATTCTCCTTTCTGGCAGGTATTACCATTCAAAAAAGCGATAGCGGATGATATTACTAAATTCATTTCAAACCTCAGTGCAGGTTATAATAACAATACCGAGATAGACAAATGGCGGGCTGATCCATTTACTCCCTTTCTCATTGCACGGAGCCGGCATATCGCGTTCATGAAGAACACGGTGATGAGATACCTCGACAACCTGATAGACTGGGCCGATGATCTTTATATAACTTATACAAGGGAAAATATCAATGAAGCCACGCTGTTGTATGTAATGGCTTTGCAGATCCTTGGTCCCGCGCCCCAGTATATTCCTGCCCGCGGCACTATGGAAGGTAAATCCTACAATGATCTTTCTGCCGTGCTCACTGATTTTGGCGACGCCATTGTGCAAATTCAAAATAGTTTTCCCAATTCAAGTGAAATTCAAAAAGTAGACAGTTCAGTACCGCAAAATCTTCTTGGCATCGGCAATGCGCTTTACTTCTGCATCCCGCCCAATGATCATTTGCTGCAGTACTGGAGAAAGATTGGCGACAGGCTTTACAAAATACGCCATGGCCAGAATATAGATGGGATAGTAATACCCCTGGCATTGTATGAACCGCCGATTGATCCGGAACTTTTATTGCTTGCGAAATCGCAGGGCCTGGATATCTCAGGCATCTTAGCCGAATTGGAAAGTCCCGCCCCTTTGTATCGTTACCAATACCTTGTACAAAAGGCCGGCGATTTTTGCAATGAAGTAATAGCACTCGGCAATGCGTTATTAGCTGCCAATGAAAAAAGTGATGCCGAACAATTGGCGCGTCTCCGGCAAACGCAGGAAACAGACCTGCTCAATATGGTAAGCGAAGTAAAAACAAGGCAGGTGCTGGAAGCGCAGGCGAATCTGGATAACCTGGTATCAACACGGTCAACAGCGATCAAAAGACTGAGTTATTACGCGGAATCATTACTTGGCAATGCGCCGGTGAATGTACCAGTACCAAAAGAACTTTCTGCTAACCTGGATGAAAAAAGCAGTCTTCCTGATGAAACCATTATTTCCGCAGTTACTTCATCCATTGATGTGAGCCTGCAGGGAACACGTGAAAGCGGTGTAAAGGTGATCCCGAAAGAAAATCTCGAAATGAAACTTACCGAAGCAGCTCAAGTACTGCAGTTGTCAGGAAATGAGGCGGAGAATCTTGCTGCTATCTTTCATTTGCTGCCGGCTTTTAATATTATGACAGCTCCGGTTGGTGTGGGTACCAAGCAAAAAGTAATAAGCGGTGAGCAGCTGGGCAGCGCGCTGGCCGCGGGTGCGAGGGGCCTACTCGGAATCGGGACATACTTATCAGCACAGGCGGGAAGTGCGGGACGCATGGCATCTTATATACGGCGTGAGCAGGAATGGGTATTCCAGGCCAATATGGCGGCAAGAGAGATCGTGCATCTTGATAAACAGATCACCGCTGCGAAGATCCGTTTGCAAATGGCTTCGCGTGAACTGGAGAATCATCGTAAACAGATTGCGAACTCGCAGGAAGTTGAACAGTTCCTGGAAATAAAATTCAGTAAGCAGGAGTTATATGACTGGATGATCGGTAAGATCCAGCAAACACATAAGCTTGCCTATCAACTGGCCTATGATATGGCGCGCAAGGCGGAAAAAGCTTATCGTCTCGAACTCGGTATTCCCAACAGTAATTTTATACAATATGGTTATTATAATGACACCTACCTCGGCATTACCGCGGGTGAACAATTGCAACTGGCGTTAAAACAAATGGAGTCGGCTTATGTGCAGAATAATATCCGTGAATTTGAACTGACCAAACATATCTCGGTACTGATGATCGAACCCCTCGCGCTGGTAAAGTTAAGAGAAACAGGATCCTGCACTTTTCATTTACAGGAAGAGCTGTTTGATATGGATTACGCCAGTCATTATTACCGGAGGATCAAATCGGTGAGTATAACACTTCCCTGCATCGGCGGACCTTATACAACTATCAATGGCACTTTGCGCCTGGTGGATAACAGCATCCGCATCAATACTGATACGGCTGCAGGCTATGCACATAAAACAGGTGCTGGCGGAATACCTGTTCCTGATGACAGGTTTACCAGTAACAGCATTCCTTTTACAGCGATAGCCACCAGCTCCGCACAAAATGACAGCGGTCTTTTTGAACTCATCTTCAGGGATGAGCGATATCTCCCGTTTGAAGGGGCCGGAAGTATCAGTTCCTGGCAGTTCGAACTTTCCACGGCTGTCCAGCAATTTGATTATGATACCATTTCAGATATGATCGTACATATAAAGTACACGGCGCAGGAAGGAGATCAATTGTTTAAAACGGCTGTTGAAACCAATATCAGCAACCGGATCAACGAGATGCTTAATTCCGCCGGTGACAAGGGATTGATGCGGTATTTCAGCGCACGGCATGATTTTTCCAACGAATGGTACCAGTTTCTCAATACACCCGCGGGACAGGACCAGGTATTATCCCTCAATATGGCACTGGAACGGTTTCCCTTCTTCGCGCAAAAAATTTCAGGTAAAAAATTATCCATTACCGCTGTAGAATTATTCGCTGATGTGAACGCTCCTTATAATCCAATCAATGGTCTTGTGATGGTAGCCCCGGCTACTACTAAAAATCTTGCGCCTGTAGCGACAGGTGCTTCTTATGGAAATCTTTTGCACCTGCCGGTAGATTATTCGGCGGCACCGGAATTAACTGGTCAGTGGCAAATAAAAAACCCTTTAGCCAATCCCACGTTGAGCAAGAACGATTTAAAAGATATGATCCTGGTGGTTCATTATAAACTTGTTTAAATAAACTGCTTTATTAACCGGGTTGATCAATCGCAATATCATAACGAAGTACATTAAAACCCAATAAGACTTCACTCCAGAATTCATATTTAAAATCTTTGCCCGGCCTGGTACCGGTAGGGTCTTTATATTGGAACGTTTGAAATAATAAAACTTTCCGCCAGGTGCCTGTAAATATTTTTTGGCACGTGTGCCACCTGTGTTCATCCAGGTTTGTTCATTCCACTCCCCTGGTATGATAAATAGTTCGGGCAATTTGTTGTTTGATTGAGGTTGATTTGCTATTAGCTTATTCTTCTATCGCCATAGTTAACTTATCATTCACTTCATAATTATACTGTATCACTTTTTTCTTGACCCCATACCTTCGCTATAGTATCTTTTACTTTTTTGCTGCATACGGGCTATCAATTGCTGATTGCTATGCACTAACAACTTTTCCAGAAATCACATCGCAGACCTGGCAATATTTTAAAATTATAATTTCAAAATCAGAAACATTCTAAAAGTAATAATAGTCTTGCATTGGGTTGCTGTTACCAGGATATTTGTAAAGATTACAACTTCTTTGAAGTCAATGGTTCGTTGCAAACAAACCATACAATCCTATAATCTTTATTGGAACAGAACACTCAGGGAACGAATTGACAGGAGATCCAGGCTTATAAAATCGGTGTAGCTTAGATGATCTCATTCACCAGCGATTTCATTTTCTGCAATCCTGTAACAGCCACCAATAAGGCATCCTGCGACCAATATGTTTTATTAAAGAGTTCCAGTGAAAGTACTTTTGTGCCTCCCATTGCCTGCAGGTCACGCAATACCTGTTTGACGGGGGCAGCGCCATCACCCGGATATATCCTGTCACTGTCTGTTTGTTCATTCACGGGTTTGGATGCGGGATAATCATTGATGTGAATGATCTCAAGAGCTTTTCCGCTTACTAATTTTAATCCGTCAAACCCGGATCCTCCCCGAAACAAGTGGTACACATCGGGCAATATGCGGGCATCCGGATCGTTGGCAGCGGCAGCAATAGCCAATGCCTGGCCAAGATTATACAAAGTGCCGGATGCTCCCCAAAATTCGAGCTGCGGTATCACATTATACTTTCTTCCCAGGACCAATGTCTCACGGTAGCGGGCGCCTGCTTTTTGAAAATCCAGTGGTTGATCTTTTTTCACACCAGCAGGCGGCGCAGCTATACGATGGCAACCAATGGCAGCTATCATCTTCATTTCTTCTTCGAGTTGTGCAAGACCTGCTTTGCGCTGGGCATCATCATCCACCATCCATGCAGTAAAGCTGATAGCGTTCTCTACCGTAAGATTTTTTTCTGCCATCAACCCGGCCAGCGACTGAATTGAATTACCCTGTTTCAAATAATCTTTAATATCGTTCACCCAAAGCTCCATACCATCATAACCGGCTTTGGCGGCTATTTCAATTACAGCGGGAAGAGCAAGGTTTTGTCCCCTGATGGTACTGGTATTTAAACAAAATCGAAACGGTCCCCGGGGTCTTGTATTTGCGGCCATGTTTATACCTGGCAGGAACGCAGCAACTGCAGCACCTGATAATTTTAATAATTCACGTCTATTGAGCATGATATAAATGCTTTTAAAAGATTAGTGTTGTAATTTATAGAATTATTTACCATACGCCGTGGTGAAATTTAATGTCACCTGTGAAAGTTATGAACGGATGCTTTCCCGTGAAGAAAAAGCCTGCGAGGGCAGAATGTAACTTATACTACACGTGCGTGAGACCCGCACGCTGGCAGTGGTGCCAGGTAAGGCATCATTTTCCTGATATTTTTTTCTCCGTTGTTTCCTGAACGGGTAAAGTATGCTTCCGGATTTCAATCTCTCTTTGAAGATCTTTAATCAGTAACCTGCATCTATAAAACCCGTTCGCATCTACACTCGGTGCATGCAACATCGCGATATATTTTTCTGTTTCTTCAGAAAGCATATCAACTAACTTACTGGTCTCTAATGAGTGTAAGAATAACATGAGGAGAGGCACCCCGAATTATTGGTTATAAAAATTGATACAAATTCTGTGCTACCTAATTTTAAGCGGAGTATCCCTGTCTAAACGCTCATTTGTAGCGTATTGTCCACAGTTTGACATTTTCTGTTCCTTGGGTGAGGTTGCTGGCCGGGACCCGCCTGAGAACTTTATGAATGAACACCCGTTAGGGAAGAAATCAATTATTTAACATAATGCTGTTTCATACACTCCCCATACACTATCTATGCTTTATCCATACAGCATCCGTACTTTATCCATACCCTGTGACTAGTTTGTCTTGTACTTGTCTTGTACTGAAAAAACTAAAATAGCTATACAGGTGAAGGAATAAATCCTGGAATAACTATACACCCTGACCGGGTAATCCTGGCCAGCAATAAATGGTTATTGATCATGGTCAACCGGTAAATGATATGAAACTTAATCCGAAAAGTATTTACACTTAGCACGCCAAAAAGCAAGATCATTAACTTGAAAAAAAAATTATTGTTATGTATCCTTGCAGGCTTCCTAATTCAAATTCAAACCCATGAATCCAATATTTACAAAGACATTTTTTTGTTTTTTATTAAGCATTATCCTGCTCACACCCCGTTTTGCATTTGCTCAATCTACTGTCAACTTCGATGTGGATGTGACAGCCGGTAATTATAGCATACTGAAAGTTCTGCCTTTGTCGGGCAATAAGGTGGGAGTATTGATGGCTACGCCTAATTACATTAATATATACCTGCGGGTTTACAACTCTTCCGGGACAATAGTGACAAATACTGAGATCACTTCATTGATAACATGGCCAAGCACAGCAAAACGCTATACAGAATTCAACGCTATTGTAACAAACAATGGTAATATTCTTATCACTTATACCGCTTCCGACAGCGATGAGAAGCTCACCGATAATGCCAGCTTTATTATAATCAATGACAGCGGCGCTTTACAAGCTTCGGGCCAGGTGAACACTACCGATCCGGGGGCCAGCCTTACCCGTTTTATTCAACTTGAAAAATTATCCGATGGAAAGATCGTGATAGCCTTTCAGCGTACTGATAATCACACTTATGCTTTTCGCATCTTTAATGAGAACGGCACAGCCTTTTCAGCAAACGATATAGTATATGCCGGCCCTGGAACCGCCAATTCATTTGGCATTGATCCTGTTCAATTCAACTGTGTCGGGGCTTTCAAAAATGGTAATTTCCTTATCAGCTTTTCCTTTTTCGAATCAACTCTCCAAGGTGTGTTGTTTGATAATAGTGGCAATGTGATTTTAGTGGACGGATCAGGCAGCTTCAATATTGACGCTACTGTTGCTGATGAATATACTAATTACGCGATTGTCCGTTTGGCTAATGGCAACGTAGCCGCGTTCTGGAGAATTGATGCTACCAGTTATTTTAAAATAATCAGCAGTACAGGCAGTACCGTACAAGCCAGGCAGGTAATAGCGGGAGGCAATAAGCTTGGTAATTTTATTCCCGACAACACATCGGGCTCGGAAGGATTTATTGTTACTGAATATACCCTGCAGGGGGATTTTTTTGAAAACCCTTACATTTCTTATTCTATAAAAAAATATAATCAAACCGGTGTATTGCAAAGCGCTGCTTCTCCGCAGGGATACCTGATCCAGCCTTCTTATTATTTTATTTCCGGCTCTTCCGGTGGTTATGCTTATATGTATTCGTATTATAAAACGTACAACGTGTCAGATGGAGAGTATACTCTCACATCCGATAAAGATATCAAGGGAGTTACGAACGGTTTTTCCATGTCCACTCTTCCCGTAAACCTCATAAGCTATACTGTAAAGCTTCTCAGCAATCAACAAGCACAGCTTTCGTGGAGTACTGCTTCGGAAAGCAACAACGCTTATTTCGTCGTCGAGAAAAGCATTGACGGAAGAAACTTCAGCTCTATTGGCCGCATTGATGCAAGCGGCAATACGAACGCCATTTCATCCTACAGCTTTACCGATCCTGAAATGATCCAGCAAAAAAGCTGGTACCGGCTTAAACAATTTGATATTGATGGAAAAGAAAAAGACCTGGGAATAAGATTTATAAAAGCTGATGGATCTCGTGTATCCGCCAGCGTTTATCCAAACCCGGTGAAAGGCAATACGATTACGATAAGCGCAGGTGATGAACCATTGCCGGCTTCTTATCACCTGACTGATGTACAGGGAAGAATGATGAAAGCAGGGACACTGCGCCAGGCGCAGGAACAACTGGATGTGCAGAAACTGCCTGCCGGCATTTATTTCCTGCGGATTGGAGCTAATCAAATTATTAAAATAAAAAAATAGTTCCTTATAGATTTAATGAGAAAGTTTCTGCGCAAGCAGGAGCTTTTTTGTTTACAATTGAGAAAAAGGCACCCGGCCCTGACCATTGCAGCAGTATTCATCATTGCATCCCTTTTAAACAAACAAAAGAATAATGGTAAGCAGTAATCCCGCCAGGGTAAAGTATAATCCTCTCCGAAAAATAGTTGTTTTGGGCAAAAACATCCAGAAAGAAGAAACTACAAAAAACAGTAGTGACAGTCCGAAAAAAACATTCAGGTAATACAGAGGGTGCTTCGTATTGGCCTTGTGAAGTTTTGTAAGCTTATCCATTATTACCGGCAATCCCCTAATTGTATATTCAGCCATGCCAGTGGCTTTGTTATAAGTGCCCTGTTTAAAAGAAACGGTATCTCCATTTACGGATTCTATTTTCAGATCACGCATCCGCAACGCTTTACCCAGCGCTTCTGCATCCAGGCCTATTTCAATTTTTTGCCGTACCTGTTTATTTCTTTTCAAAAAATCTGTATCACGAAAGATCAATACAATACCGCTTAGAGCATAAACTGCCATAATGCCTGCCAGGAAATAGCCCAGATACCGGTGATAAACCCGCATTTTGTTTTGTAAAATAGATTTGGTTGCCATACTGATAAAAAATATGTTTGAATGCAATCATACCCTGATTTTTTTAAAAGTAGTACCGCGATAGGGAGAAGACATTAGTGAAATCGGGAAAAATTGATAATGAGCCGTGAGGTTTACTTTCCTGAAGTGGGCGCATCAGGTATACGGCAGAAATTGCCACTACTAAACTGTCCTATTTTATCCCCGCTGAAACCGGCCTTCTGATCCTGCCAGGTTTCGTTTGTTCGTTCCCCGACCCGGACACGATTTTTTTACCGCCTGAACCATTTTCACCTTTGTTATCTTGTGGTGGTTTGTCTTTGCGGTTATCAGCCTTGCATGTTGTTTTATATTTGCATTCCCGTATATACTATTTTATTTGCCAGTGTAAGCTTTAGATCATTTTGAATTCAACGAAATATGAAGAAAGTAACAATTATTATTACTTGCGTCATCCTGCTGTTTTCGGGTTGCACCAATAATGAAAAACCCGCGGATACTAATCAAACCGATACTACAAAGGATAGCGCCGCTGTTACAAAAAAGAAAACAATTGTTTTTTTTGGTAATAGTCTTACAGCCGGTTATGGACTGAGTCCTTCACAAGCTTTCCCGGCAATCATTCAAAAAAAAATAGATTCTCTCGGTCTTCCTTACCAGGTGGTCAATGCAGGCGTAAGCGGTGAAACTTCTTCCGGTGGTAAAACCCGCATTGACTGGATACTGAGGCAACCCGTTGATATATTTGTCCTTGAACTTGGCGCAAATGACGGTTTGCGTGGTATCCCGCTTTCAGCAACCAAAAAAAATCTCCAGGCTATTATTGATAAAGTAAAATCAAAGAACGCTGTAACGAAATTGATCTTTGCCGGCATGGAGATACCACCTAATATGGGACAAACCTATACTACTGAGTTTCGGAATATTTATACTGAACTGGCTACCAAAAATGAAATGACGCTTATTCCCTTTATTTTAGAAGGTGTTGGTGGCGAACCCACCCTGAACCAGCAAGACGGCATTCATCCTACTGCGGAAGGTCATAAAATAGTAGCCGGAAATGTTTGGAAGCAATTAGAAAAGTTATTGTAGAGAGTCATTGCCTATTCACCATTCACTACCCATCACTTACACCTCTTCTCTCAAAATTTCCAGTGGCGGTCTTCTCACTACAGCCCGGCTATTGATCAACCCAATGATTACAGTGAGCAGGCATACTGAAACAAACACCATCAACAGGGGCAGCCACTGCACCGTAAATTCCGTTTCAAAAATATATTTTGCCAGCAACCAGCTTCCAACTAATGATAAAAGAATGCCTGTAGCTGCAGCGAGAGCTCCCAGGAAAAAATATTCCAGCGCTGTGATGTAAAAGATCTGTTTACGGCTTGCGCCTAACGTTCGTAATAACACACTCTCCTGTATGCGCTGGTATTTGCTTATCAATACGGAGGCTATTAAAACAATAATACCGGTAAAGATGCTAAAGCCAGCCATGAATCGAAGTACAAAGCCTACTTTATCTAATAAATTATCCACGATACTCAACACCAAACTCAAATCAATAATAGAAACGTTGGGGAACTGCTGCACCATCAACCGCTGAAACCGGGCCGACGCCTCTTTATTTGGAATACGGGTAAGCAACACATGAAACTGCGGCGCTTCTTCCAAAACACCGGCAGGAAACACCACCAGGAAATTCGTTTGTACCCGGCCCCAGTCAACCTTACGGAAACTGCCAACAATAGTGGGAATAACAGAACCCTGTACATTAAAAACCATCGTATCCCCGATATCAATGCTGTTGTTGCGTGCAAATCGTTCTTCTATTGAAATCAATACCGTCCCGGACAATTTATTTACTTCACCTGTCCATTTACCTTTTGTTATTGTTTCGGAATTGGTTATCGAATCACGAAACGTTACACGGTACTCCCGGTCAAATACCCATTGGTGCATGTTAATGGTGCTGTCTTTTTCCAGCGTTTCCGCCGTGATAGCATTGACTTTTTCCAGCCGCATGTTAACGATAGGCACGGTTCCATCTATCGGCAAGCCTTGTTGTTCCGCCAATGCTATTACGCTATCTTTTTGTGATGGCTGTATGTCAAATAATATAGTATTAGACTGGTTGCCGCTGGCAGAAAGCATGACACGGTTGAGCAGGATAGACTGAACAGAAAACAGGGTGCAGATAAATGCGGTACCTAAACCAATGGCAACAATCAAAATGGTGGTTTGGTTATTGGGCCTGAATAAATTTGCCAGGCCCTGCCGCCATAGATAACTCCATGAATCCGGGAAAAACCGGCGGACAGCCCACATCAATAATGCAGCTATGGCAACTAATATCAAAAAGGCTATTAAAACGCCAAGAGAGAAAAACAGGGCCTGTTGTACCCCATTTAATTGTATGTAGCTAAAGCAAAAAATAAAACCCATGATAGCAAGATATACCAGCCACTTCACGGGGTCTTTAAATAAGCTGAGTGATTGAAACGATAAGCGAAGTGTGTTCAACGGGGAAACATTGCGTATGGATATCAATGGCAATAAGGCAAACAAAAACGAGATGACAATTCCCAATAATAAACCCTGCCCTATAGCTTTCCAGGAAAGCTGTGGATCAATGGTTACAGGTAAAAAATCTTTCAATGCAATGGGTAACACCTGCTGGATGATCGTTCCCAATGCAGCGCCGGCCAGCGAACCAATAAAACCTATTACAACAATTTGTATAAGATAAATAAGGAATGCCTGCGAACCCCTGGCGCCGAGACAACGCAGGATGGCTACCGAATTTATTTTTTCCCTTACATAAATATGAATAGCGCTTGCTACACCAATACAGCCAAGCAATAAGGCAATAAAACTGATCAGGGCTAAGAACTGCGTGAGGTCTGTCAACGATCTGCTTGTATCTTCTTTCTGACTTTCCACTGTATCATAGTTCAGGCCTTCCTTTTCCAACCGTGGCTCAATGTTTTTCATGAGTTCTTCCATGTTCACAGCCTGGTTGAACTTAAAATAAAATCTATAGTTGATCCTGCTTCCTTTTTGTGAAAGGCCGGTTTGTTCAATATATTTCAGCGGTATATAAACAACCGGCGCTACAGATGCGGATAAGCCGGTTTGCCCGGGAGCGCTTACTAAAGTACCGGCAATCACAAAATTTACATTACCAATCTTCACCGTGTCACCCACCTGTACATTAAACTGTAACATCACCGTTTGATCAACTAATGCGGCTTGTGCGTTTCGGAAAGATCGTCCGGCGGATGAAGGCAATGTTTCCAACTCGCCATAATAAGGAAATTCCCCGTTCAATGCACGAACCTGTACCAGACGTGTTCCTTCATTTTTGGGGAAATAAATCATGGAGGTAAAACTCTGTTGTTCTGATCTTCTGTCAGCCAGCGAATCAGCCATTTTTCTTATACCGGGGCTTACCTGTTTATTGCTGCTGATCTCCAGGTCGGCGCCTAATAAGCTCGCCGCCTGCCTGTCTATTTCGTAGCTCATATTATCACCCAGCGAATAAATGGCTACCATTGCAGCAATGCCAAGTATAATAGACGATACGAACAATAACAACCGTGAACGGTTTCTCCGGCTATCACGCCATACCATTTTCAATAACCAGGAAAAATTTTAACCTCTTTGTTTGTTCATAATCTTGGCCTCCCTACATCCCTCCCTGCTTCCTGCTTCGTTTCACTCGCAGTCGCAATGACGGAGGGACTTTGGAACCCTAAAGTTGAAATCACTTTAAAGCTCTTAATAAGACAATGTTTACCGAACTCCAAAATAACTAAGCATACTATTTTCATTGTGTCTCGACGCTGACTATCGCCTCACGACTCCCGATTCAATTCATCCGATACGATTTTGCCGCCTTTCAGTTTGATGATACGACCAGTTTTATTTGCCAGGTCAACATCATGTGTCACCATGATCAATGTAGTACCGGCCTCCTTATTCAGGTTAAAGATCAGCTCGATAATTCCGCGGCTTGTTTCAGCATCCAGGTTACCGGTAGGTTCGTCGGTAAACAGAATTTGAGGTTGATTGATAAAGGCCCTTGCCATAGATACTCTTTGCTGTTCACCACCGCTTAACTGCGAAGGATAGTGATGCCCCCGCTCTGCGAGGCCCACTTTGTGAAGCAGGTCAACCGCCCTTTTCTTTATGTTCTTTTCCCTGCGCAATTCTAAAGGCACCATCACATTCTCCAAGGCCGTAAGCGTAGGGAGCAACTGAAAGTTTTGAAAAATAAAACCCACATGCTGATTTCTTATGTTGGCCCGCTGGTCTTCATTCAACTGATCCAGTTTTATGTTATTTAATTCCACGGTACCTGTGCTTGAACGATCGAGCCCGGCAGCCAATCCCAGCAAGGTAGTTTTGCCGCTGCCCGATGGCCCGACGATGGCCATGGTTGATCCCGCTTCTACCGAAAAACTAATATTCTCCAGCACCGTTAATGTCCGGCCCGCGCCCTGATACGTTTTACCCAGGTTTTGTATGTTAAGTATTGCCGCCATTCATCATTTATTTTTTAGTACCCTGTAATATAAATTAAATTTTCATTCACTTCTTAAACATACTAAATAGCATTTACTGCAGGTGCGCAGGGTCTTGTGAAAACGATACGCCACCCCGGCATTTATTTACAGCAATAACCGCCTCCGTTGCACTTATTATTAACGGAGGCAAAAGAAGGTGTATTTCCAGGCTACCTGAGCCTGAATTAAAAAAATTCCCGGAAAACTTTAAATAAAGTACATTTAGTCCCCAGTCCCCCTTGTCATACTCTTCCTGCCCTTTATTTATTAACACTAAAATCAAAATCAATGAAACTCTTTCGATCCATCCTGCTGCTATTTTATGCAGCCTTCTTTCTAACATCCTGTGGTAATAATGACAGTGGCGATCAAACAAACACTGATACTACCAAAGCCGGTGACACCAGTACTAAGCAGGCATTGGCCCCGGTAAATACCATTATTACGACTCCGGAGACTATGGTAACCGTGACACACAAGGTATCCGATTATGAAAAATGGCAACCCGCTTATGATAGTCATGATTCTGCACGCACGGCTAATGGTCTGCATAACTATGTAATAGGACGTGGCGTGGATGATCCCAACACGGTAATGGTAGCCTTAAAAGCAGACGACGTAGCAAAAGCAAAAACGTTTGCCAAAGACCCCAACCTGAAAAAGGCCATGCAGAAAGGCGGCGTAACCGGCGCTCCTTCGATTGTTTTTTCAACTGCTGTGTGGCAGGATACGGTCATGCTTGCTCCGAATACCATCCGCTCAAGAACCACGTTTACAGTTAAGGACTGGGATACCTGGCTAAAGAGTTTCCAGGAGGGTAAGCAGGAAAGAATAGATAATGGTATTGTTGACAGGGTAATCGGTCATGATGTGGACGACAATAAAAAAGTATTTTTAGTAACAGCCGTCGTGGACACTGCCAAAGCGTTTGCTTATTACAAATCAGATGTATTGAAAAAAAGAAGGGAAGCCAGTGGCGTGATCAGCGCACCGCAGCGCTTCCTGTTCCAGATAGTGAAACGATATTGATTGAATCGCTATGAATAAAAGAAAGACCGCTCATTTATGGAGCGGTCTTTTGTTTTACCACAAGAGAGTTTTAGTGGATGAAAGCCCCCACGCTTCTCACCCGGCTTTGTTGAGAGACATGGCTGGGCATTACGTTTAATCCCTGCTAAGTTCCAGTTTATCGAGAATAGCATTGATCGCCTCTTTGCTGAATGGTTTCCTTAGAAAGTAATTAATACCTTCCGTCTTTGCTTTTTCTTCTATCCATGGCGCTGAATCTGCTGTCATCATAATAATTTTTATTTCTTCACCGGAGAGATGAATATGACGGATAAAATTTATACCTAATCCTTCGGGAAAACTATTGTCGAGAAAAATAACATTTGGCTTCATATAGCTGAGATAAGCTTCAGCTTCATGTAATGAATGGACGGGTAAAACCAATATCTTCCTTGCTTCGAGCATCAGCGTTAAAAGACTGCCGAGGTCTTCATCATCATCAATAATCATCGCTGTTTTAGACAACATTCCTTTATTCCATTGATTGAAATTTATTGAACAAAAATTCAGCCCTAATTTGAATGCCGCTTATTTTTTTGGCACTGCGCATTCATTTACTCATAAGATGTCACTAATTCCCCACCAGGAAGCATACCTGGTTGTAGTGACTAGTCCTGAAATAGCTATAAATTATTAATACAGTTATTTTTATCGTACATCTATTTTAATTAATTTTCATTTCTAACCAACTAACCACCACATGAGTTCTCTTGTATCACCACGCATCCACAGCATAGACATCATCCGCGGTATCGCCCTGTCCGGCATACTTGTTATGAATATCCAGACCTATACCCTGTTTGCTTTTTTGCGACCTGAACAGGTGTACGATCTGCAATTAGATGAACAGGGTGTTTATGGCCCGGTGCAGTTTGTGATACAGCTTTTATTCCGCGGCCAGTTTTATACTATCTA
>JAATGJ010000009.1 GCA_015654695.1 Chitinophagales bacterium
AAGCCGCCGCCATCCTGCGCTTCTGCATTCACATAATCATTGCCTGCACCACCGTTTCCATAATTGTTTTGCTGAAAATTTCCAGAGAGTTCATCAAAACCATAACCGTATGCGAAATCGTGCAGAAAGTTATTCCAGTAAAACAGGTTAGTCACAGATGCCTTTCGATAGGTAGAAGGAGCCTGGGCAAGGTCGAGCGGATAATCGAACACCAATGATGCACCACCATTGGGGCTGGAATTAATATCGGGTGAATTATTATTATTGGTATCTGTATAGGCATACACGTTGTTGCCACGGGTGATGGTAAACTCAGCTCCCGCTACGCCATTCACATCATGCCAGCCAAAGGGGGAAGCCGCAGCATTGGCGGGATTTGTTATCAATTGCCTGGGGCCCTCATAAGGATTTTCCATCGGTGGAGGGAATACACGGTAAGAGGCTCCGCCTATGAATTTTTGCTCATTCAATTTTTTCCAGTTCCAATTTTCTTCAGGTAATTGAATGTCGTTTTTGCCGGGGTGTGGCGTGCCGGCTTCATGTGAACATTTTTCTCCCGCTTCACCAAAACCACAATGCACTACCCAGTTTATTTTATCCAGCATCTCCCCTGTTTGTGCATCTATACGTACACTCCACCAGTTCAACGCACTGATCTCATATATGCTCAAATCCCATGCAAGACGGAGACGTATGCCGGAACTATCTTCCAGCGTTTGCCACATTAACTTAACGGGAATATCTTCCAGTGATAAATCACTTTTTCCAAAAACAACTGCCTGCTCAGGTCCTCCTTTTGTTTCTTTAATAGCCAGCTTGCCCGAAAAAACATAACCTAGTTGCCGGGCAGCAGCCAACACCGCCTGTTCAGATGTAATAGCAGGAGTTGGATTGGCCGTTTTCGATTGAGCTTGCGGTACAAACCGGCTGGTGAAGGTCAGTAATTGATTATTTTTCGTGACATGGGCGCCGAGTATAGCGTTATGTACCGGGATGCCGCCGATCTGCTGCTGGAAATAAACGTGAGTAACGCCACTTAGCTTACTATAGGTTTCTGAAGAAACTTTCATCTGGTCAATATCAGGAGCTCCCAGTCCGGCAGTAGCCACCCTGTTTTTCAAAAGCTCTTTGGCAATAGCTGCCTTTGAAGCGATTTGCGCATTCAGTTGAACGGTAGTAGTAACAAGTACAAAAAAAAGCACGAAAATCTTTGGTAAAACTAGTTTTCTCATAAAAAGGCAGTGTGTTGGTTTAAAAAAAATTCCAATTCTTATGTTTCAAAAAAATATCTATTCACCCGGAAGCATAGCTATAGCCCTGCTAATGGTAACATCAATCAACGAAATATGCCAGGTTTTGAAACTTTTGGTAGGTGACGGAAAGATCAGACAAGAATACTAAAGTTCTGGTTATTCGAACTTTTTCATGAGGATTTTTTCACCATTTATTTGTACTTATTCACCAATCATCAGGATAAACTATGCAGAAACGGGAATAATTTGTCATTTGTCAAATGCCCGGTTCCTTTTCATGTTTTTCTGCCAACGCTGCGGACAAAGCCATAAAATCTATAAGGAATAATTCAGTTTGATTTTTAAAAAGACCTCACAGGTTCAAAAAAATCTATGAGGCCTTTTTATACCATATAGAATAGGGAAGTAATACTGGTTACTCCTTTACCATTTTTGAGAAATCCCCGTAAATACCTTCAGCTGTAATTTTACCATCCTTGTTGAATGTGTCGAATTGCACATAATCTATAATTACCTTTTCCCCGGTTTTCTTTGATTTGCCCGACCACTGCCACCAGGATTGCACCACCTTAGCATCCTCGTCAACATAATGGAGGTAATCAGGATAACCAACCGTTTTTACTTTTACGCTGTCATAATAATCAAAATCGGAGCGCCACATTTTAAAGGCCTCTGCTATCGGAATGGATTTAGGCAGGCCCGAAACCCAGAATTTGGCGCTGTCTGCATAATAGGTTTTGTTGGTAGCATCGTCTTTCGCCAGGTAAGCTTTTGTCGTATTGTTCACCACATCAATGTAAGGGTGCTTGATGTAGATAGTGCCGTTCTTTTCTTCCTTCTGGGAAAAAGCGGCCATCGCAAAAAGGAAAAAACCGGTTGATAAAATAATCTTTCTCATGTGTTTAATTTTTAAAATTTACTTTCTTGCTGGTTAAAAAATGTTTTGATACTGGCCCGGCAACACAATAAAGGTCTGCCCGGTCTTATTCATTTTGTGAACACATTTTCACTTTCTTTCCCTACATTTTCTTCAATCACCCGGACAAATTGTGCAGCAACAGGATTTATTCGTCATTTTATAAAAACACTGCCGGTTTCCCGGCAATTGGTGGTAGCAAAAAAGAGATTTCCCTTTATATTTATACCTGCATGTACAAGCCACTTCTGACCCTAAAAACAATAATAAGCCTCGCTGCCTTTGCCTGGCTGGGATCTCCTGCTTTGGCCCAGACCGCCAATGCGTTTGAAACCATATCTACCGCCCAGGGCCTTTCTCAAGGCATGATCTTCGACATATTGCAGGACCAGGAGGGTTTTATCTGGGTGGCCACAAAAAACGGGCTGAACCGCTATGACGGTTACAGTTTTAAGGTTTATGTGAACGATCCATACAACCCAAACAGCATTAGCAGTAATACAGTTACAAAACTTTTTGAAGACTCCAGAGGCCATATTTGGGCAGGAACGGAAGATGCCGGCCTGAACATCTTTGATAAAAAAACCGGCAAATTTTATCGCCTTGCCAATAGAGTTTCAGATGTGTCATCACTGTCAGGCAATTCAATTGGCGCAATAGAGGAATTGGCCGATGGAAGAATTTTAGTGGGGGCCAATGGCTTTGGCTTAAATATTATACAACTACCAGACGATTTTTTTACGAAAGGCACAACACCCGTTATCACACGCCTTAGCCTTCCTGATAAAGCTTATGCCGTGAGACTGGGAAAAGACCCGGCAAACACCGTGTGGATTAGTGCAGACGAGGGAACAGTTTACAGCTTTCAGCCATCAACAAACGGTTTTACAAAGGAGGCTGGTGCCGAGTTTTTGGATAATGGCTATTGGTTAAACGACAGCACTGCGGGTATCAGCGGGAGAAGTTTCTTTTTATACCGTGGCAAAGATGCCATTCCCTTATTCGATACAAAGAAAAAATCTGTTGGCAATCTTGTTCATCGGATAACAGCTACACCATGGAGTAAGCGTTCGGGTTCAGGATCATTAATGATGAATTTACAAGTGGCCTATTGGCACAACGGCACAACCGTCAGTTGGGGGATACCAATGCGGGAGACAGCACAGGTGCTGCTTCCTTGTATTATTGACAGGTCTGGAATGCTATGGACAGGCACAAGAGGTTATGGTTTGCGCAAATACAACATAGCAGCAAAAAGGTTTAAGCAGGATGCTACGGGGTTAAGCGTGCGATGGATAGTTCCTGCACAAAACGACCAGTTGTACCTGGGTAATTTTATTACACATTGGCAAACACTAAAACCAGTTTCAGATGAAAACGACGCCATATTAAAAATCTCTAAAAGCTTTCGTGTTGACAATATATTAGCAACAAAAACCGGCGACTACTGGATTCAAAGCAATTTTGCGGGTTATCATACATATAGTCCTTCCACCAAAAAACTGGTAGCCTGGCCTACTATAAGCCATGGAGAAGTTGTGGGCGACCAGCAGCCGATGCTGGAAGATAGCAAAGGCTATATCTGGTTGCCGGGCATGAGTGGTATCATCACTCGTTTTCATACCGCCACACAACGCATTGACCAGTTTACTATCAATACCAATGCTTCCAAACCCATGTTGCCACGGGCAGGCATCACTTCCATTTTTGAAGATGCGCAAGCCGTGTTTTGGGTGGGAACACAGGATGGATTTGTGAAAGTTGCATTCAATGCTGCCAATCATTCATCGCCGCAGTTGCAATGGTATTACAACAACAGCAATGACCGCAATTCGCTTAACTATAGACATGTGTCGAGCTTTATTGACGACCCGGCAGAACCCAATAAATATATATGGATCAGCACCAAGGGTGGTGGCTTAAACAGGTTGGATAAAACCACCGGCAATTTTTTTCATCTCACCAGGAAAGATGGGTTGCCTGATGATGTAGTATACGGCTTGTTGCCAGACGATGAAGGCAATATCTGGGGCAGTACCAACAAAGGACTTTTTTGTTTGGCTTCGCCGAAGAAGAACGATGGCAAATGGGTTTTTAGAAATTTTACAAAAGCCGAAGGGTTGCAGGGAGATGAATTTAACACGGGTGCATATGCAAAACTCTCCAATGGTAATTTGGCTTTTGGCGGTGTTAACGGCTTAAACATTTTTGACCCAAAAGAAATTCTGGCGCGGGATTTTGAACCCAATGTTTTTATCACCGACATACTCGTTAACAACCAGCCTGTTTTTCCGAATGACAAAAGCGGAGTACTAAAGAACACCATCGAGCAATCGAAAACTATTACGCTCTCTCACCTGCAGGATATTCTAACACTTGAATTTTCATCGCTTGATTTTACGGCACCTAATCAAAACAGGTATCGTTATCAACTGGAAGGCGCCGATAAAGACTGGATAGAATCAGGCCCGCGCCGTACCGCAACTTATCTTCATTTACCTCCCGGGAAATATACATTCAAAGTACAGGGAAGCAACAGCCAGGGGATATGGAGCGATAAGATCGCTGGATTAAAGATGACAGTATTACCACCGTGGTGGCGTACCTGGTGGGCTTATGCGGTTTATATACTGGTAATAATTTTAATCATCAGGGCATACTTTAAATTTTCTATCAACAGGGCCAAATTAAAATCGCAATTGTTTGTTGAACAAAACGAAGCCAAAAGAGCAAAAGAATTAGATACGTTAAAAACACAGCTCTATACAAACATCACCCATGAATTTCGTACGCCGCTTACGGTTATACTGGGCATGGCACAACAAATAGCCAGCAAGCCCGGCGAACATTTAAAAAGCGGAACAGAGATGATTATCCGCAACGGGCAAAGCCTGCTGAATCTTGTCAATGAAATGCTGGACCTTTCAAAATTAGAAAGCGGTAAAATGTCGCTGCAGTTAGTAAAAGGTGATGTGATCAATTTTCTGCGCTACATTGTTGAGTCTTTCCATTCTTTAGCCGAAAGCCAGAAGAAACAATTCCATTTTCTTTCAGAGATGGACTCATTGAACATTGCTTATGATCCCGAAAAGATGCGGCAAATCGTTGGCAACTTATTGTCCAATGCTTTAAAGTTTACACCGGAAAAAGGAAACATATATATATCAATAAATGAAATCAGGCTGACCGGCGGAGAAGAACGGTCATTGCTTGTCATTAAAGTAAAAGATACTGGCATGGGTATCCCTGAAGACCAGGTACAATATATTTTTGAAAGGTTCTACCAATCAGATAACAGTCATACAAGAAAAACAGAAGGAACTGGTATTGGTTTAGCATTAACCAAAGAGCTGGTGAAATTAATGGAGGGGGAAATTGCTGTAAAGAGCCCGCCAACCGGCGCTAATAAGGGAAGTGAATTTACCGTGACGCTGCCGTTTAAACGGCTGGTATTGGTGGAACCGGGAATTACATACCCTGATCCGGTAGCTATCGGATTAAAATCAATTCCTCAGCAAAAAACAAATGGAGTAACAGAAAATAAAAATGAGATCATTGATGAAAATAGTGGTAATGAAAAGCCATTGATCTTATTGGTAGAGGATAATGCTGATGTAGTGGCTTACACTGCATCCTGTCTTCCTGATTATCGCCTCGCGGTTGGCAAAGATGGGTTGGAAGGATTGGAAATAGCTGCCGGCATTATCCCCGATCTCATCATTACAGATGTAATGATGCCGCATATGGATGGATTTGAGCTATGCCAAAAACTGCGGAATGATGAACGCACCAGTCATATTCCCATCATCATGCTTACGGCCAAAGCGGATATGGAAAGTAAAATGGAAGGTCTGCAACGTGGTGCCGATGTATATTTGGAAAAACCATTTAACCGGGAAGAGTTATTGATACGTGTAAAAAAATTACTGGAGTTACGGAAAAACCTGCAACAGTATTATCTTAAAAAAGCGGGGCTCACGGATAAACCTGTATCCACACCTGCGCCTGCTGATGAGCAGGCAGAAGATATATTTGTCAAAAAAGTGAGAGAAGCCGTAGAAGCGAATTTGACCGATCCAGGTTTTACAGTGGAGCAATTATGTAAGTTCTTACTCATGAGCCATTCGCAGTTGCACCGTAAGTTAGAAGCCTTAACAGGATGCAGTCCGAATAAATTTATACGCATCGTCCGTCTCAACAAAGCAAAGGAGTTGTTGAAAGATCCGGGCAACAGTATAGGCTCGATAGCCTTAGATTGCGGATACAACGATCCCGGATATTTCTCCCGGGTCTTCAAACAGGAAAATGGGGTGACTCCACAGGAATGGCGGGTAAAGTATAAGGAAGAATCTTTATAGTCTGCTGCGCCGCAAAGTCTCCTATACAATTGGTTTTAAACCAACATTCCTTATTCCCTGCACTGCCGATGTGAAAGGCAAAAAATAAAGTTCGCTATATCGTAGCTAAACTATTTTTTGGAATGAATATCATGCAACAGTGTTGAATCCAGTGACTGAGCATACTACGTAGAAAAATGAATTTTCCCTGCCAATTCGCCCGTTTTCTTTTTTTATAGCTGTTGAGATACCCGTGAGCAACTCCCACTCAAAGCTCACTCAAAGCCCACCATAATGCGCCTTTTCTAAGTATGTGCCAGATTGTCTCAAAACAACATTAGGGATGGAAGATTATCTTCTTTTTTAAGGATGAATTACGACTCAAAAGTTTAGCAGCTCTGGTATAGATACTTTTAAAGCATCAGCAAGTGCCAGTAGCATGGTAAGCGAGGGATTGGTTATTCCTTTTTCAATTCTATGTATCTGGCTAAAGTCCACATCCGCAATATCTGCAAGCTTTCGTAAACTTAATTTTCTTTCAAGTCTGAGTTCTTCCAGGTGCTTGCCGAATTTCTTCAAAATTTTCTCATCACGGGTGCTGTTCATTGAGGAAAATTCAATGAATTCAGGAAAAATATTGTAGGGCTATTTGCATACAAATAAAAACTCTTTACTATCTTAGTCTTTGTAAGTTTTCTTTCAAGTCATTCAGAAACTTTGCTTGTGCTTCACCAGGAACCTTATTCAGCAGTTGATTTCATGCAATCCTTCCAGGCCGGAGAGGAAAAAGGCTTTGATTATTTCTTCAGGGCTTATCACAAACGCCTGTGTAATTTTGCTTGCCGTTATATCAAAGACACGGGTGTAGCGGAAGATATAGTCGTTGATTCCTTCGTAAAAGCCTGGCACAAGCGGGAGAAGTTTACACAAGAGGCCCATTTAAAAAACTACCTCTATCGTATCGTTTATTATGGCTGTCTTCGTTGGTTTGAGAGTCAGCAACTCCATGGCAGGCACAATCAGCAGGCCGCCCGTGAGACAGAGTCAGCCGAACAAAGCATCGTAGAGAATATCGTTCACGCAGAATTTATACACCTGGTTTATCACACTTTGGAACACCTGCCTCCTGCCTGTCGTACAATCTTCAAAAAACTATTCGTCGAAGGAAAATCAATGAAAGAAACGGCAGAAGAATTACAACTTGCCCGTAGTACAGTACAAACACAAAAAGACAGGGGCATTGATATATTAAGAAAGCTCTTGTTCCCTTCAGGTACTTAACATTTCCCCTGTTTCCCCGGCGGTGCCTTTTTCCGGGTGAGGCTTCGGCCGCCAATAACAATTTTCCCTTAAAATACTGTTTCGCAGCCGTTTGATTTAATTCGGATATTTGTCACTCTTCATATAAAATAAAAGATACTTACAGAGATGACAGATAAAAACTTTCCACTCACCGGCCGGGGATCTGTAGCCGTTCATGCCGGTCATAAACAAGACCCTAATTATGCTCACCTCGTTCCTATCTATGCCAGCAGCACCTTTGTATTTGATGAAGCCGAGCAGGGCATGCGGCGTTTTAGCGGGAAAGAAGATGGATATATTTATTCACGCTGGGGAAACCCCACTTTTACGGAAGCGGAAAATAAGATCGCCGCATTAGAGTCCTTCGGCATTGAAAAAAATGGTTCGCCATTGGAAGCGAAAGGCATCCTTCATGCTTCCGGTATGGCGGCTATTACAACACTACTTCTTTCCAATTTAAAAGCAGGTGATAAAATTCTTACGCATTACTCATTATATGGTGGCACGGAAGAGATCATCACCAAAGTTTTACCCGCCTTAGGTATTACCGCTATCATTGCTGACCTGCGTGATTTGAATAAAGCTGAAGAAGCCATAAAAAATGATCCGGCTATTAAACTATTGTATATAGAAACGCCTGCTAATCCGACCATTCAATGTGTGGATATAGAAGAACTCGGCAAATTGGCAAAGCGATACGGGTTAATTACGGCCTGTGATAATACCTTTGCCACGCCGTACCTGCAGCAGCCTTTTCGTTCCGGTATTGATTTCATTGTTCATTCCACTACCAAATTCCTGAATGGGCATGGCACAGCGATCGGCGGCATCCTGTTGGGAACTGATATTGAATTCATGAAGACGAAGGCTTATACCATGGCCAAAACACTGGGGGGAAATGCGAACCCCTTTGATGCATTCTTACTCATCAATGGAATGAAAACACTCGAACTGAGAATGGACAGGCATTGTCATAACGCGATGGAAGTAGCGAATTATTTAACATCTCATACGGCAGTAGCCAACGTCAATTATACCGGGCTGCCCGGTCATCCTGATCATTCTATTGCAATGAAGCAAATGCGCCACCCCGGTGCTATGCTGAGTTTTGAATTAAAAGAAGGATTGCAGGGTGGTATTGATTTTATGAATAAACTAAAAAATGTGTGTACGTACTGTTTCCCTCGGTACTTGTGATACATTGCTCGCCCACCCGGCTTCCATGACACATTACAGCGTACCCAGGGAAGAAAAGATAAAATACGGCATCACCGATGGGTTGATACGAATGAACGTGGGGATAGAAAATGTGGAGGATATTCTTGCTGACCTTAACCAGTCATTATTGTAAATATGAAGTGTATATATATCCCGATACTACTGATTTTATTTATTTCCTGCGCCGATACCGTCACCGAAAATGAGTTAACAGCAAAATCAGGAACAACTATGTCAATCAATTCTGATTCTTTAATGAACCCGTTACTGGAAATCGGCGGCTGTTATGTTTATGAAATAAAACAAGATACTATTGCGGGCCTCCTGCTTGCTGAAATTAGAAAAGAAGAAGATTCCATTTATTATTCTTTTCTATTGAGTGGTAAATTTTTTGAAAAAACTCCATTGGTTGAAGAATACCGGCAAGCAGGCTTATCAGGATCAGAAATACCAGATTTTTCTTCTGGCAGTTTCCAAAAAGCATTTAACAAATACACTATTTCTGAAAAAAAATTAAAACCCCATCTTACTAAATTCAAAATTTTAGATAAAATCAATTTATCAAAAAAAAATCAGTCCGGAGGCGGCTCGTTTATTGACAATTTTGAAAAATTAACTAATGAGTTTACGAAATTAGCGTTACAAAATATTGAAACAGAAAAACAAATAAAACAAATGGGAATGCCAATAGCTAAATATGCTATAATTGAATGGCAATATCTTTTAGTAGCAAGCACTCCTGAAGAAATGGTAAAGCCTGAAGTAATCTGGATATTATCACCCAAAACAGCCCACCCCAAAGCTGCTGTGATTATGATAGAAAAATGGTGGTGGAACCCAGCCGACGATCTTTCTCCTTTCGGAAATGATGACGGCGCCGATGCATTCTATATCTTCAAAGATTGGAGAGAGGGCAATAAAAATACTAAGTCCTCTCTTTTTATAAAGTATCTGCAAAAAAGATGGGGTATGTCATTTTCTCATATTGAGAAAGATTCCGAAACTGATCTGCCGGAGATAGAGAAAGAAAATACATTTTATAGAAACATTGATAGGGCTATCATAGGTTTGGCATTTGGCCAGTTCGTCTTAGAAGGCACGATTTCACCGGAATTAAAAAGTCTTGGCATAAAAGCTATTAAAAGGACAAAAACAGAGTTTGGGATGAACGGAATGACTGAAGGAAACAAAAATGAATACAGAACACGACTTGATAGAATGGAGAGAATATTAATGGATCTGTAAACACACTATCAAGAAAAGTAAGATTATTTCAACACTACTTGATATCAAACTATAAATGAAGGGCAAAAAGTAACTCCCGAATTAACTATTTTTACCACCCAAAACAACTTCTCATGAGAAAAATTCTGCTCCCCTTTTTCTTTTCAGTCTTTTGTGTTTCTAACGTATATACACAAACTAAAAATAGTAAATCATCCGATCCATTCGCCGGGTTGGACACTGCCTTCCAGCGTGTATTGAAAGACCGGAAAGCCGCCGGATTCGCTGTAGCAGTAGTCAGTAAAAACAAAGTAGTATATGCAAAAGGATTTGGGTACCGTGATTATGAAAAGAAATTACCGGTAACAACAACAACTTTATTTGCTATCGGCTCCTGTACCAAAGCCTTTACCTCTTCCCTGCTTGGATTACTGAACAAAGATGATAAACTGGATTATGATAAACCGGCCCGCGATTATCTCCCCGAATTGCATTTCTTTAATGATGACCTCAACGACCATGTCACTATAAGGGATATGATGTGCCATCGTACCGGTTTGCCCCGTCATGATTATTCCTGGTATCTTTTCAAAAGTTCATCCAGGGATAGTTTACTGCAAAGAATAAAATACCAGGAACCCACCACCGCTTTAAGAGAAACATGGCAGTACAATAATTTCATGTTCCTGGCACAGGGGATGATCACAGAAAAAATAACCGGTAAAAGCTGGGAACAAAATGTAAAAGAAAAAATATTTACCCCACTGGGAATGACAGCATCCAACTTTTCTGTAAAGGATATGGGAAAAAGCAATGACGCATCCCTTGGGTATATTGTTCAAAAAGACAGCATCATTAAGAAAATAGATTACTATAACATTGATGCAATTGGGCCTGCCGGCAGCATCAACAGCAATGTGCTGGAAATGGCCAACTGGGTAACTGCATGGATCAACGGGGGGAAATTCAATGGTAAAGAAATTTTACCCGCATCTTATGTTACGGAAGCGATGACTTCCCAAATGGTAGCAAGGCCGGGATTACCTGATAAAGAAACCCCCGATGCGCATTTTGGAACATACGGCTTTGCATGGTTCCTGTCATCGTATCGCGGACATTACCGCGTTGAGCATGGTGGTAATATAGACGGTTTTTCCGCCAGTACCAGTTTCTTTCCTTCGGATAGTATTGGCATCATTGTACTCTCCAATCAAAATGCTTCTGCTGTTACCGGCATTGTCCGCAACATCATTGCAGACAGGTTGTTTGGACTGAGCCGGATAGACTGGAACGGAAGATCAAATACCGCTGAAGCCAAATCAAAAGCTTCAGCCAAAGAAGGCCAAAAAAATAAAACCAGTAACAAAAAGGAAGGAACAAAACCATCTCATGGTTTAAAAGATTACGAAGGATTGTATAATCATCCGGGTTATGGGACAGTAGAAGTTGTTGTAAAAGATGATTCCTTAAAGATGCTCACACCAAACGGCGATGTATGGCTCAGGCATTATCATTATGATGTGTTTGAAACATTTGGCATTGACAAAGAAGAAGGTATTGACACTACCGGGGGAAGCCAGTTAAATATCCAGTTTCTTATGAGTCCTGCCGGTGAAATCAACATACTGTCAATGCCTTTGCAACCTGGATTAGACGACCTCAGGTTTAAACGTACGCCAAAGCCCAAAGAAATAACAAAAACCGAACTGGAGAAATATGTGGGAGAATATGAGTTTTCGCCGGGCGCTTCAGCAAAGTTTTATATCAAAGGGGAAAAGACATTGTATGCATTTATCGAAGGCCAGCCTGAGTATGAACTGATCCCTACCGATAAAAATAAATTCAGTTTGAAAATTTTACCTGGCTATAGCGTTCAGTTTGATGAAAATGAAAAAGGAGAGATCGTATCAGCGAGTTTTATACAACCCAACGGAACATTCAAAGCCACCAAAAAGAAATAACATGAGATCCATCGCTTTTTTCCTCCTCTGCCTTTTCATTATATCCTGCGGTGCAGAGAACGATGAATATGATACTATCATTCGTAACGGAATGATCTATGACGGTAATGGCGGAGAGGCCTACAAAGGAGATATTGGAATAAAAAATGATACCCTTGCTTTTATCGGCGATCTGTCAAAAGCATCAGCAAAAAATGAAGTGGATGCAAAAGGAAATGCAGTGGCTCCCGGTTTTATTAATATGCTTAGCTGGGCCACGGAATCATTGATACAGGATGGCCGTTCTCAAAGTGACATACGCCAGGGTGTAACACTGGAAGTAATGGGCGAAGGATGGAGTATGGGGCCACTGAATGAAACATTGAAAAAACAACAACAGGAATCGCAGGGAGATATCAAATACAAAATAGAATGGAACACATTAGGAGAGTATTTGCATTTCCTGGAAAAAAAGGGCATCAGTTGCAATGTGGCTTCTTTTATTGGCGCTACTACGGTGCGAATGAATGTGATCGGCGAAGATAACCGTGACCCCACTCCTGCAGAAATGGATAGTATGAAGCTTTTAGTGAAACAAGCTATGGAAGAAGGGGCCATGGGCGTTGGCACTTCACTGATCTATCCTCCTGCATTTTTTGCCAAAACAAATGAGCTGGTTGAATTGTGTAAAGAAGCGTCGAAATACGGCGGCTCTTATATCAGTCACATGAGAAGTGAAGGAAACAAATTGCACGAAGCCGTGGAAGAGCTGATCACTATTGCCAGGGAAGCCAATATCCATGCAGAGATGTATCACCTGAAAGCAGCGGGTAAAGACAACTGGCCAAAGATGGACAGTGTGATACGAAGGATAGAAAGAGCGAGGGCGGAAGGACTGGATATAACAGCAGATATGTACACGTATATTGCCGGGGGTACTGGTCTTACTGCCACCATGCCGCCAACATTACAGGATGGTGGTTTTGGAAAATTGAGAGAAAGATTGCAGGACCCGGCCATCCGCCGGCAAACTATCAAAGAGATGAATTCAAAAACAGATAAGTGGGAAAACTTCTTTTATGCAGTGGGCACTCCTGAGAATATATTGGTAGTAGGTTTCAAACAGGACAGCCTTAAAAAATATACCGGTAAATCATTGGCGGCAGTAGCGAAGCTTCGTGGCGCATCTCCTGAAGAAACAGCCATGGACCTGGTTATACAGGATAGTACAAGAGTGGAGTGTATTTATTTCCTGATGGATGAGAACAATATAAAAAAGCAGGTAGCTATTCCATGGGTAAGTTTTGGAAGCGATGAAGGGTCTTATACCAGCGAAGGTGTTTTTCTGAAATCAAATGCGCACCCCCGTGCTTATGGAAACGTTGCCAGGGTGCTGGGCAAATATTCCCGCGATGAAAAATTAATACCATTACAGGAAGCTATCCGCAAACTATCCAATTTACCGGCAAAGAATTTAAAAATTCAAAACCGTGGTGAACTGAAAGTGGGTAACTATGCAGACATTGTTATTTTCGATCCTGCAAAAATTAAAGACAATGCCACGTTTGAAAAACCGCATCAATACGCTGAAGGTATGATTCATGTATTCGTTAATGGAGCACAAGTATTAAAAGATGGTGAGCATACCGGTGCAAAATCCGGAAGGTTTGTGAAAGGGCCGGGATACAGAGCCCCCTAAATCTCCGCCGACTGGCGGAGGACTTGCGTATAGTCGTTATAATTTAATATGCCTGATCAAACAGTAGAATAAAAAAATGAATATTAAAATTCGCAAGGCTGTTAAAGAAGATTGTCCAAGATTGATGGAACTGATACAGGAGCTGGCTGTATATGAAAAAGCCCCCAACGAGGTAACAGTTACGATGGAGCATTTTGTGGAAAGTGGTTTTGGAAAAAACCCTGTTTGGTGGTCATTCGTAGCGGAAGTGGATGGAAGAGTTGAAGGCTTTGCGCTTTATTATGTCCGCTATTCTACCTGGAAAGGCCAGGCAATGTATTTAGAAGATATTATCGTAACAGAAGCAATGCGGGGTAAGAAACTCGGAAAACTTTTATTTGACCGGCTGATGGAAGAAGCGAAAGAAAAAAACTGGACACGTATCCTCTGGCAGGTATTGGAATGGAATGAACCCGCTATTAATTTTTATAAAAAATACAATACTGGTTTTGACCCGGAGTGGATCAATTGCAGCTTGTATGTATAAAGGAGAAATAGCTTAACTGACTCCTTCTACCTGCATCGTCTTGTCAATCTTCAATACCAATCCCTGCAATACTTTTCCCGGCCCTACTTCTGTAAACGTTGAAGCACCGTCTGCGATCATAGACTGTACGCTCTGTGTCCAGCGAACTGCGCCTGTTAACTGCGCTATAAGATTTTCTTTGATCTCTTCTTTATCCATGACGGCCTTTGCCGCTACATTCTGGTATACGGCGCAGGATGGCGTATGAAAATCGGTGGATTCAATAGCTGATTGCAATTCTTCCCTGGCCGGCTCCATCAATGGCGAATGAAAAGCGCCGCCTACCGGTAATACCAATGCTCTTTTGGCACCGGCCGCTTTCATTCTTTCACAGGCTATCTCTATTCCTTTTATCGAACCGCTTATTACCAACTGACCCGGGCAATTATAATTAGCGGGCACCACTATTTCTCCTGTTTCGTTCTCTACTTCTTTGCATATCGCTTCTACTTTCTCATCCGCCAATGCCAATACCGCCGCCATCGTTGATGGATTCAATTCGCAGGCCCTTTGCATAGCGCCTGCGCGAACAAAAACCAGCTTTAATGCATCATCAAAACTAAGAGTACCATTAGCTACCAGTGCCGAGAACTCGCCAAGTGAATGACCCGCTACCATATCGGGTTTCGCGTTTTCAATACTTCTGTAGGCAATGATAGAATGTAAAAAGACGGCAGGCTGGGTGACATTGGTTTGTCGCAGGTCTTCCTCGCTTCCACCAAACATGATGTCTGAAATGCGAAAACCAAGTACCTCATTCGCCTGTTCAAATAATTTTTTGGCGAATGCGCTGTTAGTATAGTGATCTTTCCCCATTCCAGGGAATTGAGAACCCTGGCCGGGAAATATATATGCATGTTTCATTGTTCAGTTCTTAGCAAAAACAAAAATGCCACAAAGGTTTTACCTAAAAAAATCTTTGTGGCCATACTATGAAAATAGTTTTAATGACTCAGGTTGGTGGAAATAAGCTTGACAAACTCGCTCCGCGTAGCGCTTTTATGAAATTCTCCGTCAAAAGCAGATGTTGTCGTCACTGAATTTTGTTTTTGCACCCCCCGCATCATCATACATAAATGCTGCGCTTCGATCACCACGGCTACTCCCAGCGGGTTCAATGTCTCTTTAATAGCATCCATGATCTGTACCGTTAACCTTTCCTGCACCTGCAATCTCCGTGCATATACATCTACTACCCTTGCTATCTTGCTTAAACCGGTGATCCAGCCATTGGGTATATATGCAATATGGGCTTTGCCAAAGAAAGGAAGTATATGATGTTCGCACATACTGTAGAGCTCAATATCTTTAACTACGATCATTTCGCTCACAGGCTCATGAAACTTGGCTGAATTCAAAATAGCATGGGCATCCAATTGGTAACCCTGCGTGATATATTGCATTGCTTTTGCCAGGCGCTCGGGAGTTTTTTGCAAACCTTCCCGGTCAGGATCTTCGCCGATCAATCCTAATGCTTCACGATAGTTCTTTATTAATCCTGAAGTGGTCTTTTCATCAAATTCTTCTGTTTTCTTATACGCCATTATTATCAGTTTGAAAATTTAAATTTCTGTTTAGCAGATAGTAACCTTTTTGACTCTTGCTAACCTGCTAATATGTACCGCAAAACCTTATCTAATTTGCAGGATACTCTACAAAATTCCTCGGTGTTTCATATAGTCTTACCTGCAGGTCAAATTTCTTTTCAATGTGCGGCCTCAATAGTTTATAGATAACCACAACAATATTTTCGGCTGTTGGATTCAGATTTTTAAACTCTTTTGTATCCAGGTTCAGGTTCTTATGATCGAACCTTGAATGAATTTCTCTTTTCACTAAATCACCAAGAATTTTAAGATCCATTACATACCCGGTTTTTTTATCGGGCTTACCTGTCACTTTTACTTCCAGTTCATAATTATGCCCGTGGTAGTGCGGCAGTGCGCATTTACCAAACACTTTTTCATTGGTAGAATCATCCCAGCCCGGGTTATACAACCGGTGGGCCGCATTAAAATGTTCCCTTCTGAATACTGCTACTTTTTTACTCATGATGATAAAGGTTTGAGCTTCGGACTCACAGCTAATCGCCCATAGTTATTTCAATAATCACACCTCTCCAAAATACTCCACGTATATCCTTGGCGTTTCATACAATTTAATTCCATGCAACTGAACACCCGCAGGTAAATGCTTTTTCAATTCATTCCAGATACCGATAGCCAGGTTTTCCGTACTGCACATCTTACCTTTCATAAAATCCACATCCATGTTCAGGTTCAGGTGATCCACTTTTTCTATCACATGTTCCCGTATCAGCAGGCTCAATTGCTTTACGTCAAATACAAATCCAGTATCAGGACTTGGCTGCCCTTTGACAGTGACATATAATTCATAATTATGCCCATGCCAGTTCTCATTAGCGCATTTGCCAAATACCTGCTCATTTTTCTCCGGAGTCCAGCCGGCGTTGTATAATTTATGAGCAGCATTAAAATGTTCAAGCCTTGTCAGATAGACCATATTCTTCAAATGTGGCGCAAAGTTATATTGTATCGGCCAATTAATACGGAATTGCGACATTTGCGCCGACAACCCCTGATCATGAATTGTTTACTGACCGCCGCTACCACAAAAGAAATATCTCCCTTTCTTGATCACTATCGCAATAGTGACAAACAACAGGATATTGATATACTGATAACCGGTATCGGATTAACGGCTGCCACTTACGCCCTGGCAAAACAGATCAATATTAAAAGACCCGGTATTATCGTTCAGGCCGGTATAGCAGGTTGCTTTAATAAAAACCTTTCCCTGGGATCAGTTGTTGTTGTGAAGCAGGATACCATTGCCGACCTGGGTGTAGTAGAGAACAAACAATTGAATACAATGTTTGACCTGGAGCTGATTAAATTAAATCAGCCGCCATTTAAAAAAGGCTGGCTGGTGAATCCCCGTAAAGATCTTCTTCAGCTAACAACATGTAAAGCAGTGAAAGCAGTATCTGTCAACCATATAACAACATCAAAACAAATGATGGGTTTTTATGAAAGCAAATTTCAACCGGTTATTGAGTCAATGGAAGGCGCCGCCCTGCATTATGTATGCCTGGTGGAAAAAATCCCTTTTTTACAAATAAGGGGCATTTCCAATTATACAGGAGAAAGAAATAAAACGAAATGGAATTTTAAAGATTCAATTGCCAACCTGAACAGCGAACTTATTCATTTATTTAACAGGCTATGATTTTTGAACAGTAAGCTTCGGTCAGCCAATACATCAATAAACCACCCATAGCAAACTAACAACAACGAAAAATTATGACCCTCATTCTCGGCTTTTCTCCCTGTCCTAATGATACTTTCATCTTTGATGCGCTGGTAAATAAAAAGATTGATACAGAAGGAATAGATTTTGACGTAGTACTCGAAGATGTGGAAACCCTCAATCAATGGACCCTGCAGGATAAACTGGATATAACCAAACTCAGTTTCCCTGCGTTGTTTCAGTCATTAGATAATTATGTATTACTGAATGCCGGCAGCGCTCTGGGAAAAGGGGTTGGGCCCCTGTTAATATCCAACAAGAAACAAGAAATGATGAATGGTGAAGTGAATCGTTCAATAATCGCATTACCCGGAAGGAATACAACGGCCAATCTTCTTTTCAGTTTTGCTTACCCGGAAGCATTGAATAAAAAATTTATGCTATTTTCTGTGATAGAAGATGCAGTTGTAAATGAGGAAACAGATCTCGGTGTTATCATTCATGAGAACCGGTTTACTTACCAGCAGAAAGGTTTGCATAAAGTGATGGATCTGGGTGAATACTGGGAAGAAAAAATGAAAACGCCCATTCCGCT
Organism: Chitinophagales bacterium; assembly: GCA_015654695.1. GTDB lineage: Bacteria > Bacteroidota > Bacteroidia > Chitinophagales > Chitinophagaceae > VBAT01. Next base: position 18,320 of record JAATGJ010000009.1, read on the forward strand.
GGGTGGTATCGCTATCAGCCAGTCTGTAAAAAGATCCGTGGCATTGAAAGTAAATGAGCTGATCCGCAAAAGCCTGGAATATTCTTTCGCCAATTACCCGGTCATTACCAATTATGTAAAACAACATTCACAAACCATGAGTGAAGAAGTGATGCGTCAGCATATTGATCTGTATGTAAACAATTATTCGCTTGATCTTGGGAAAGAAGGAAAGAAAGCAATTGAAACCCTGTACCAGGTTTTTCTTGCTTCGAAAAACGAAACAACCACAGGTGAGGCTGTTCTATTTCTTTAATGCCTGGTTATACACTTCCAGGCAACGTTTTCTTGCCATCTCATGCTCAACAATGGGTGATGGGTAACCAAACTCTTCCAACTCCGGTACCCAATGGCGGATATATTTTAATTCGGGATCAAACCTTTTTGTTTGCAGGTAGGGGTTGAATATCCTGAAATAAGGCGCCGCATCACAACCGCTGCCTGCGGCCCATTGCCAGCCGCCATTGTTAGCAGCCAGGTCAAAATCCAAAAGCTTTTTGGCAAAATAAGCCTCACCCCATCGCCAGTCTATCAGTAAATGTTTGGTGAGAAAAGAAGCGACGACCATGCGTACACGATTGTGCATATAACCCGAACTGTTTAATTCCCTCATACCTGCATCCACGATCGGGTAACCCGTCATGCCATTGCACCAGGCAGAAAATTCCTTTTCATTATTTCTCCATTTTATTTTGTCATACCCTGGTTTGAAAGCATGCCCAACAACTTTGGGAAAATGCCAGAGTATCATATGATAAAAATCCCTCCAGATGAGTTCATTCAGGAAAGCTTCATTTAAAGGGCTTGTTGTTCTCGCTAATTCGCGGATACTGATGGTTCCAAAACGGAGATGTATTCCCAGTTTAGAAGTACCCGCGATCCCGGGCAGGTCTCTTTGAGTGGTATAATTCCTGATAACCTCTTCTTTCCATTTCCGGGAAGGGAAAGCTTCACCCATTGCTTTGAACCCTATAGATTCCAGCGAAGGGATTTCTTTTGCCTGCTGTTTATAGAAATTTGAAAAATATTTTTTAACGGGGTACGACCGGAAATAAAAATCATTTAACGCCGCTTTCCATCTGCGTGAATAGGAGGTAAAAACGGTATAGGGCTTAGTGTCCTCTTTTACTACCTCGCTTTTTTCAAAGATCACCTGGTCTTTATAAGTATGAAAAGAAATTCCGTTCGCCTCCAGCAGGTCAGCTATTTCTTTATCCCGTTGAATGGCATAAGGCTCATAATCATGATTGGTAAAAACCTTTTCGATAATATACTCCTGTACTAATTGCCGGTAAACATCCTTAGGAAATCCATAACGAACATCCAGTGTTGATCCCATCTTTACCAGGGCTTGTTGCATATTCCGCAGGGCCTGGTGAATAAATTCTACTCTTCTGTCCTGCTTATCTTCCAGTTCATCGAGAATATTGCGGTCAAAAATAAAAACAGGTATGACGGATTTCCCTTCTTTCAATGCATGATAAAGCCCTGCATTATCTTCCAGGCGGAGGTCGCGACGGAACCAAAAAATATTTACAATGGGCTTCATGAATAAAGGGGAGTAATATACTCCCTGTATATCTTCAGTGTTTGGGTATTGGTATAAGTTTTATCCCTGAAACTCTTTACCCATTTTATTCCGTACATCGCATTGGTCAAAAACACTTCGTCGAAAGTTTCCAGGTCATTCTTTGTAACAACACCTTCACGCAGCTCAAAGTTGGATAGTCGCAGCTTTTCTATTAAATACCTCCGCGTAACACCGTTCACACAGCCTTCCGCCGGGGCAGGCGTAATGATCAGGTTATTTTTTACGAGGAAAATATTGGCGATAGTAGTGTCGGCGATATGACCTTTTACATTACTTACCAGGCAATCGTTCAGCTTATTGGCTTTTGCATATTGCGCCGCCATTACATAAAGAAGATAATTAGCAGATTTCAGGTGGGAAAAAAGATCACAGCTTTTTTGGGCATCAGGAAAAATATCAATGCTTAACCCATTTTCGTTGATCCGGTTGGCGGATTCATTGACGGGCCAGCACTCTACCAGGTACTGCAGGCCTTTTACTTCATCGTAAAGTCCCCCATTGCCACGAAATACAGATAGTCTTACCCTCGCCAGGTCTCCGCATTTATTCTTTTTACACAGGGCTGTTATTTCCTGGCGCAGCTTTTTAGCAGTAAATAATGCCGGGATACGGAACTTCAACAGTTTTAACCCGCTGAATAATCTTTCGAAATGGTATTTTTCCAGGATTATTTTTCCGTTGATCAGCTTCATGGTTTCAAACAAACCGTCGCCGTAACGATAACCCCGGTTATCTGCCATCAGTACTGGTTCATTAGCCGGAATTATTTTCCCGTTGATGCAAACACTGTTCATCCGATGAATATAAAGAAAAATGCCACCCGCCGGTTGGCGGATGGCAATATATATATTAACGTGGTTAGTAGTGGTTACAACCCTTATAAGACACTTAGAAGATTACTCAATAATGGATAGAAAGATGAACAGACCCCCGATATTCATCCGGATGAAAAAGATCATCTTTCACCGGGCCTGGCATAGTCATAGTCATATCACTGACTAAGCAATAGTTATGTCCACCCTGCAGGCACCCGCTCATAACTCACAACCCTGAACTGACACTCAATGCTGCTCTACTAATCCTGCTTTTACTGCATACATTACCAGGCCGGCCATTGATTTGGTACCTGTCTTTGTTTTCAGTTTATCGCGGATAGCTTCCACTGTACGCGGGCTGAGGTCAACGATGTCGGCAATTTCTTTGGTACTTTTTTCATCGCACATCAGCTTCAGGATGGTGATCTCTTTATCGGTGAGCTGAACATCTGCCGGCATATTCGATTCAACGGTACGTTTTGTACGCAGACCACTAAGCAATGCTTTATTAGTAAGGTCGTTGAAATAAAAATCCTGCTCATACACACCGCGGATAGCCTCATAGATCATTTCCGAACCTGACTCTTTAGTGAGGTAGGAATTAGCGCCAATCTCCATCATACGTGAGATAACGGAATGATCATTGTGCATGGAAAGCATGATCACTTTTACATTTGGATAGAGTTTCTTGATCTCAGGTAATGTAGCCAGGCCGTCCATAATAGGCATCTGTATATCCAGCAGCACAACATCGGGCTGGATATGGCGAAGGAGATTAAGCAACTGCATGCCATTTTCTGCTTCGGCTACCATTTGAATATCCTTACGGCTGGAAAGGGAGGTTTTAACTCCGGTACGGAACAATGTGTGATCATCCGCGATGGCTACTTTAATAACTGCGTTAGTTTCGTGATTTTTCATGGGGTTGATATTGGTATTAAAAGGTGGATTAAGTATTTGTTACCGGGTGCAAATTGGATAATTCCTGCAACATATCCCATAGTAGAAGTACTTGATTTAGCTTTTGCGGAAAGTACCGGTATTGTAATTAGGCCATCCTCTTTCAGATAAATAGAGGTTTTACTAGTGTATAATCAGGTGTTATTACTTAGTCCCCAGTAAATACCGAACAATTTAAATCGGGCAGTTATGCTCTTGTACACATAGCGATGTGGATATATTTTTGCTTCAGAAAGTTGATTGTTAAGCGATGATTCGTTTATCCTACTCATCCAATGTCCAAACCGTCCAGAAATTTATTTCCAATTCCTTTGAAAAACCAAACGACACTCTCCGCATCCAATCAACTTTCTCTTTTTTCTTTTTCCCTAGTAACCGTTTTTAATTCCCTTGATCGTATGAAGAGCTGAAAACCGAACTGACCGGCCCGTGATTAACCGTTAAGCCTTGTTCCTGTGAAATATATCCTGTAAAAATCTTTTTTCTCATAACAGTAACGTACCCCTGCCCAATGGAGGGGTTTTTTTGTTCGGTCAACACCGAAGAACATGCAGCTTGTGACATACAAAGACCGGGTGGGGTCGAAGGATGTGACAGGCTGCGTTGTTTATCATGAGTGGTTTATTCCGTTCCTGTAAAAAAAAATTATATTTTATTTCCGTAGTGTAAAGCTCAAAAAGTTTCTTAAATTTAATACGTTGTTCATGCGGAAGTAATATGCCGTGCATAATTTTCCCCTGAAAACAGTATCCCTAACTATTGAAAGACTGTATATGATTGCTGCCAAAAAAAGAATCCCTACCTCGCCGCTTAAGATTGCGTTAAGTAAAAGTGATATGCCCGCCAAAGCAACTATGCTTTACTCTCTAAAGCAGGAAGAAAAAAAGATTTTACCCATTTTAGATCAGCCTCTAAGTGAACCGGAAGTCCCTTTTGATCAGTGGATCATGCCTGTTCAGCCAGAGGGGTATATTAAAGGAAGGAAGAATGATTTTTTATGAGGGCTGTTTTCTAACTCATGCTGAATAGTAGTTTATCAAAGTTAGGTTACTCCTCCTTCTCAGCGACTATATAAGCCCTTGGCTCACCGATAGTAAATTTTTTTCTTCCGGGAATACTATATATCTCTTTTAAAATAAACCCGGCTTTATTCAGCATGGCTTCCATCTCGGCAACAGAAAATATATAGTCAACGGCTTTCTTTTTTTCCATAGTTCCATCAGGTGAAAGGATGGTAGAATCAAATTCGATCCGGGTAGGATGAAAAAGATATTTGCTGTCAGTGAGAAATTTCAAATCACCCACCTCAGTCCACGCTTTTGCCACGAAATTTTTAATAGCGATCTCCGCCAGCGACCAGGTATTGATCAGCAAATGCCCCCCGGACTTCAGGTGAGAGTAGATATTTGTCAAAAGACGATGTGCGTCTTCAGCAGTAAAAAAATTCAGGCTATTGCCCATGCACAGCGCCAGGTCATACTCATCATCCGGGTTGTACCTGGTCACATCTTCTTTAACAGCTTTTATTGGAAGATTTTCTTTGGCTGCAATTTTTTTAATTTCAGCAATGTAATCATCCAGGTTGTCAACCGCCGTTACAGCAATGCCTTTTTGCGCCAACGTTATGGCATGGCGTCCATATCCACACATAATATCCAATACTTTGCTTCCGGCATGCAGTTTAAAGTATTCCAGCATGAAATCAACTTCCTTCACCGTCAGTTCAGCCGGAATGATTGACCGCCATATATCTTTATAATGACCATCAAAATAGCTGTCATTGATGTTACTCATGTATGTGTTTTAAAAAAGAAGTATGTAAGCACTTTAGAATCTTCGAAAACCTTCCGCCTCGCGGAGAGGTTTGGTGGCTTTATTCCAGCAGCTTATTCCTCATCGCATACATCACCAGTCCTGCAATGGTCTTGGCGCCTACTTTTTGCTTCATATTCTGGCGTATGGTCTCAATAGTGCGGGGACTCAGAAATACTTCTTTGGATATTTCCTCTGTTGTTTTGTCCTCAGCTATCAGTTTTAATATGCGTATTTCTTTTTCAGAAAGCTTTACCGGGTTAGGATAAAACTGGCGGACTGTTTTTTTATGCTGTAATTTCAATAATACCGCTTTATTCACCAGTTCATTGAAGTAGAAATCATCGTTCATGCAGGTAAGGATGGCCTGGTAGATCTCTTCAGGGTCCGTGGTTTTGGTAAGGTAGGCATTAGCCCCCATCTCCATCATCTTCGTGATCATTTCCTGGTCATCATACATTGTAAGCACTATTATCTTCAATGCCTCATACTCCTTGCGTATAATGCTAATGGCGTTGATCCCATCTATTTCCGGCATACGGATATCCATCAATATCACATCGGGTAGTTTCAGCTTCAGCTTATGCATCAGGTCCTTGCCGTCTTCGGCCTCCCAGAGTATTTTCAGGTACTCCTTATCCCGCAGGGCCATACGGATACCATCCCTGAATATTTTATGGTCATCGGCAATCGCTACTTTAATCAGCTGGGTGTTCGCATTCATGAATTGGCATGTTGGGGTTTACGGGCATTTAAATATTGATTCGTTAGTAAACAGGGAAACGTGATTGTACGTGGCCAAAAGTAGTTTTTTTTCGCGTTTCTTCTTACGTCTTTCATTCAAGTTGAGATAATTAATCAATAATAATGACTATATAATGCTGTGTGGTCAGCGGTTATTTTACGATCAACTATTGAAAAGACACTTCCTTCACCGTAAAAACCATCCATAAAATACCGCGCATTACTGCTCTTGTACACATAGCCCAGCGGGTATATTTTTGGTTCAAGTTGATTGGCGGGGATTAGCACTTAAATATCCGATATCCTGAATCTCTCGTCGCAGACGAGGGAAAAACCGTCCAAAATCTGATTTCCAAATCCATTGAAGACCAAAGCAAAGTCCGGTGTCAATCAACTTCTTTTTTTATATAAACCCGTTAAAGATAGCTATCCAGTCGTATCCTTTCTTTCCACACCTGTTAACAACTCTCAATTTTCGTGATTTTTCGGAGTTGATCTGCTATATTAATACTAGTAAAACTACGAATATTACTTAGAAAAAATACCTATTTTTTTGTCGTATGTTTTCAGGTATAATTACCTGAAATCCTTTACTGTACTGCCTTTCACCTGATTATATAAAATACTACTCTAAAACATCCTGTAGAATTAGCCCCCGCTATAGGCAATTTTTACGCTACAAATCGATTTGATTAGGCTCAAAAAAGTTACTGTTATGAAAAAAAATGTAGCAAGACAAGGAAGTCCGATTGATGATACCTCAATTTTTATTTGGGTAGATTGATCTATTCCTGTTAAGTACTTTTAATTTGTTAAAAGCTTTTCTATATTTGGAGCAAATTCCAAATGTCAGAAAAGCTTTTTTTACATTTATTGAACTTCTCTTTTCTTGTTCCACTTATTTTTTTGGTCGCCAACTTTAAAAAAATAAGAGTCTCTCCTATACTAATAGTGGTTACTTCCTATCTAATTCTTTTTTTTCTACTAAATTTTTTTTTCAAAGAAATCAGACATTTCACAGGTAAAAAACTCTACTACTTTATTTATACACTTTTTGAATATTTGACATTTACGTACCTGCTTTCTTATAACATTAGCAATAAAAAATTTCGCTGGTTAGTAATTACCCTATCGGCAGCATTCATCTTATTTATGATAGTATTTTACATAAAAGCACCAATAGGAAGGATAGATTCTATACCCGTTGGAATAGAAACGATAATCATATTGATTTATATATTCTATTTTTTTTACGATCACTTCAGGCAATTAAGCAGCAAATATATTTATGAGTACACTTCCTTTTGGTTTGTAATGGGAATACTGGTTTACCTTGGAGGTACTTTTTTCTTTAATATCCTGGCAAACAGCTTAGATCAGGAGCACTATGATAAATATTTTTACCTTTCTTACTTAGGAGATATAATAAAAAATCTTTTATTTACTGTAGCCATAATTCAACATGCACGAACTTCTCACAGTAATGAAAAATTAAAAAATACCAACTTGCCTTATTTAGATATAACTTAAAAAAAGCCTCCCAAAACTACCATGTTTTTCCTTCAAGCCACCACCCCCGGAGTATCCTTTGTGCTGTTTATCGGTACAATCGGTATGCTCGTTCTTACGGTCGGGCTGGTGCTGTTTATCATTTTTCACCAGCGCAGGGTGTCCCGCTACCAGCAAACCCTGCAAAGGATGGAGCAGGAACAACAAAAAATATTGCTTACCGCCTCTATCAAACTACAGGAAGAAGAACGCCAGCGACTGGCCGCCGACCTGCACGATGATGCGGGCCCATTATTGGCTACTGCCCGCCTTTACCTGAATGAGAACTTAGTGAACCAGGATAAGGCCACCCAGTTACAATCCATTTTCCAGGCAAGGCAGATCATAGACGATACCATTCAACTGGTACGTAATATCAGCCATAGCCTGATGCCGCCTACGCTGAAAAACTTTGGCCTTGAATCTGCCATCAACGACTTATTTCAAAAGATCAGCGGCTCCGGCAGCATGAACGCCAGCAGCCGTTTTCATGAATATAAAGACAGGCTGAAACCGGAAAAAGAATTGGTGGTCTTTCGTATCGTACAGGAACTGGTAAATAATATCCTTAAACACAGCAGTTCCAGCTTTATCCACCTGACACAAAATGTGCATGGCGATAAATTTTATCTTCGCATCCATCATGATGGCCGGGGAATAGTACAGGCTGATTTTGACAAACTGAATAAAAGTAATATTGGCCTGGGCCTAAAAAATATAAGCAGCCGTTTGCGGGTAGTGCAGGGCAACATTGTTTTTGAAAAGGATATTTCCCAGACTTATTATAAAGTCACTATTGAGTTGCCGAAAGATGAGCCATACGAGTAGCGGAAAGTTGACGGGTTAATAAGTTGATTAATTGATCCGCCAGGGAAATACCCTTATTGATGAAACTGAAGCGTCTCTGGCTTTTTGAACCTTCTTAAAACCATTATCTTTGAGCGTTATCTGATAACTATGGGAATAATAAAAGTCGCTATTGCCGACGATCATAAAATATTTCGCAAAGGAGTGATCCTTTCCCTGCGGCCATTTACCAATTTAAAATTTGTACAGGAAGCGGAAAATGGTGATGAACTTCTTAATGGACTGGCCCAGTCAGAACCGGATGTCATATTGATGGACCTGCGGATGCCTGGCAAAGACGGTATAGAAGCTACCAAGATCGTCAGTAAACAATACCCCAATATCAAAGTACTGGTATTAAGTATGTACGAAGATGAACGCTTTGTCTATCACCTGATGGAAAATGGCGCCAACGGTTATTTATTAAAGAACGCCGAGCCGCAGGAAATACGCAGGGCGATCATGGAAGTATTTGAAAAAGGATACTACCTGAACAATTTTGTCAACCGGATATTGCTGAAAAAATCCCATTCACGCCAGAAAGTAGTTCCTTCCCTCAACAGCGAGATCACCTTAAGCGATAAAGAAAAAGATGTGCTCCGTTTTATCTGCATGGAGTTCACAGCGCAGGAAATAGCCCAGAAGATGGAGATCAGCCCCCGCACAGTAGAAGCCATAAAAGACAGGCTGATGGAGCGTTTTGGCAGTAAGAATACGGCAGGACTGGTATTCTTTGCGGTGAAGAATAACCTGATAGATTAGGTCTGCCACGTTATTTACCTGACAGCCGGATATCAATCACCCTTAACTGTAGTGTTTTTTCTCCGTTCCATTCATTCTCATCAATTTTGAAAACAATATCAACCGGTTTTTTCATTTGTAGTAATGAAAATTTTTCTGCCATGCCGAAACCAATACCTGTGATGGTTACGTTATCCTGGCGTACTGAAAAACGCACATGTTGTTCTTTTACAATTTTAGAATAACCGGTATCCATTACGCCGCGGGTAATAAATACCGGGCGGAGGTTCTCCGGTCCGAACGGCTCCATCTGGCACATGATATTGTAGAAAGGCCATTTAATATCCTTTAATGAAATTTCCGCATCTATTATTATTCCAGGTATCAGTAACTCAGGATCAATAGTAGCCGCAACAACTTCTTCAAATTTTTTACGAAAAGCATCCACCTGTTCCAGTTCTAACGTCATGCCAGCCGCTGCGAAATGACCTCCATATCCAAGTAAATGCTCACGACAGGCATAAATCGCTTCATATAAATTAAAACCAGGAACACTTCTGGCACTCCCGGCTGCATACTCTCCTGATTGTGTCAGTACAATAGTAGGACGATAATAGTGCTCAATCAACCGTGATGCGACTATACCCACCACACCTTTGTGCCAGTGAGGTTTGAACACTAAAGTTGAACAGCGATCTTTCCAGTCTTCATGTTCACTTATCAGTGCAAGCGCTTCCCCGGTGATATTGCTGTCCGCTTCTTTTCTGTCAGTATTATCGCTATGCAGCATTTCTGCGTAATGCAAAGCCTCATCGTATGTTTCAGCAACAAACATCTGCACCGCTTTTCTTGCATCATCCATTCTTCCTGCAGCGTTCACCCTCGGCGCTATCATGAAAACAAGATTACTGATATGCAATTCCTGTGTCAGGCTGCTGAGCTTCATCAGGGCTTTGATACCTTTATTCGGATCTGTATTGGCTTTTTTTAATCCATGATAAGCGAGTACCCTGTTCTCGCCCGTCATAGGAACAATGTCGGCGGCAATAGCAGTAGCCACGAGGTCAAGAAATTCAAAAACAGCAGCATCATCTAAATTGAATTGCGGCGCTAACGCTGTAATTAATTTAATACCTACTCCGCAACCACATAATTCTTTGTAGGGATAATTACAATCTTTTTGTTTGGGATTAAGAATAGCAACTGCCGGGGGCAATACCTCTTCAGGTAAATGGTGGTCGCAAACAATAAAATCTATTCCTATGTCTTTTGCATAAGCGATCAGGTCAACTGATTTGATACCACAGTCAAGTGAAATAATTAATGTAAAGCCATTTTCTTTGGCAAAATCAATCCCGGCTTTACTCACACCATATCCTTCCCGGTAACGGTGCGGAATATAAAAATCGAGAGCGGAATGCACTTTTTTTAAAAATTGATACATGCAGGCGATAGACGTGGTTCCGTCCACATCGTAATCTCCGAACACAAGAATTTTTTCATGGCTGTTGACAGCCACCAATATTCTTTCTACAGCCTTATCCATGTCCTTCATCAGCCAGGGATCGTGGAGTGCTGTCAATTGAGGACGGAAAAAATCTTTAGCCGCATCAAATGTTTCAATACCCCGCTGTACCAGGATTTTGCAAATAACAGGATGTATGTTGAGCGCCTCCCGCAGGGATGCAACTTTATTCTCATCAGCCTGTAGTATGTTCCACCTTTTTTGCATAATAGTCCGTGAAATCAATCTAAAATCCTGGTCAGCGATCAGTATTTACGGTCTGTAACATACAGCACAAGGTCTTCCAGCCCTTTTCTTACCGGGCTTTCAGGAAATTCATGAAGTATAGACAGCGCTTCGTTTTTATAGGCATTCATTTTCCCGATAGCATAGTCTATACCGCCTGTTTCTTCTACTTTATTAATCACCCATTTTACTTTTTGCTTATCATTATTGTTATTCTTAACGATGTTAATGATCTGTTTCCGGGTGGCTTTATCCGTATTATTCAAGGTATAGATAAGTGGTAAAGTCAGTTTTTTTTCTTTAATATCATTACCCGTTGGTTTTCCTACATTTTCGCTGGCATAATCAAACAGGTCATCTTTTACCTGGAATGCCATACCTGTTTTTTCCCCGAATGATCTCATTTTTTCAGCAATGCTGTCATCATGGCTCGTGGACCAAGCTCCGGCTGAGCACGCAGAGGCAAGCAATGACGCAGTTTTATTCCGGATAATTTCGAAATAAATATCCTCTTTCAGATTCAATGAACGGGCTTTTTCTATCTGTAATAATTCTCCTTCGCTCATTTTTCTTACAGCATCAGAAAGAATATGAAGAACTTTATGATCATTATTATCCAGTGATAACAGCAATCCTTTAGCTAACAGATAATCCCCAATAAGTACTGATACTTTGTTTTTCCAGAGTGCATACGTGGAAAAAAATCCCCGTCTTTCCATTGAATCATCCACCACGTCATCATGTACGAGAGTAGCCGTATGTAATAATTCAACCAGCGAAGCAGCTCTGTAAGCTGACTCATTTATCTGGCCGCATAATTTAGCAGAAAGCAGTACGAACATGGGTCGCAGTTGTTTTCCTTTGCGCTTTACGATGTAACGCATGATGCGATCAAGCAGTGGCGTATGGCTGCGAACTGCCTCTTTGAATCTTGTTTCAAAAATTTTTAATTCATCTTTTATCAGGTGGACCGGTAATTGCATGTTAAAGTTTGGCAATTTACGGTGCAAAAAAATAATGGCGCAAAAAACCAGCAAACCGGGTTTTTGGTTAACCAACTAATTGAAATTAAATTAGAAGTGAATGAAATATTTTTCACAAAAATTTGGTAATTAAGGAGTAAGTTATATTTTTGCGAATTATTAAGACACTGTTTTATCGTAAAATCTTAATCCTTAGTTATGACAAGCAAAAAGTACATTCTCTTGACAGGCATTTTCTGTCTGTTGTTTTCTTCAGCATTATTTTCTCAGACTCAGAAACGGTCCTACGAGGATTCTTCAGTGATACCCGCTAAAAGAATGCCCCAGCACGCTGAGTTTTTAAACGGCGCTAATAACTTTCCTGCAAAACCACGTAACCAATGGGAAGTTGGTATCAAAGGCGGTATGTTCAGGGTGAGTGGCGACGTAGCGTCACAGTTCTCTCCTGGATTTGGCCTTCATGTAAGAAAAGCATTTGGTTATATTTTTTCTCTGCGTCTTGAGTACATGTATGGTATTGGCAAAGGCCTTGACTGGACATCTAACCAGAATTACGGCAAAAACACAGCCTTACAGGGCACTACTGCTGCTACCAGGTATTCAGCGCCTTATCGAAATACCGGGGGACAAATTATCTCAACGCTTGCTGCAATAGGCGGCAATCCTCTGGCTCCGCATGAATCTGTTTATTATAACTACAAAACAAATGTTCAGGATCTTTCCCTGGAAGGTGTATTTACATTAAATAATATCCGCTTCCATAAATCGAAGACAGGAATTAGTGTCTATGCTTTTGGAGGTTTTGGGGCAACGGTGTATGACACAAAAGTAAATGCGCTGAATGGAAGCACTAAATATTCATATACTGGTATTACTGGTAATGTATATAAAGACAGAAAAGATACACGGAAAGCCCTTAAGGACCTGCTGGATGATTCATACGAAACACCTGCGGAAAACCAGGGTGACCGTCGTCCAAAATTATTTGGCAATACGTTGAAACCCTCCGGTACTGTTGGTGCCGGTGTTGCTTTCAAACTTAGCAACCGTGTGAACCTTGCTCTGGAAGACCGTATAACTATCATCAAAGATGATTTGCTGGATGGTCAGCGCTGGCAGGAACATGCATGGGGCGATGCTGTACTGAGCCGTGACTATGATTCATATAACTTTTTAAGTGTAGGTCTTAATATCAATCTTGGTGCAAAATCTGTTGAACCTCTCTGGTGGTTAAACCCACTCGATTATGCTTATTCAGAGATTCGCAACCCGAAGCTGATGAAACTGCCAAAACCAGTATTGCCTGATGCTGATGGCGATGGTGTTACTGACCAGTTTGACCTGGAGCAAACTCCGGCAGGTGTACCAGTTGACACACATGGTGTAAGCCGCGATACAGACGGTGATGGTGTTCCTGATGCAAAAGATAAAGAATTGGTTACTCCAACTATTTGTCAACCTGTTGATGCAGATGGTGTTGGTAAATGCCCATGCCCTGATGCAAGCTGTTTTGAACCGTATATGAATAAAAAAGGTGATGATGGCTGTGCTGAAAAGCTTGGTGCATTACCCAGCGTTTCTTTCAAATCAAGTTCTAATGCGCTTACTGATGATGCCAAAGCAGTACTGGCTACTGTAGCCGCTAAATTGCGCAATGCTCCTGAATGTAAAGTGGTGGTTATCGGCTACTGCGCATCAGATAAGAAACAACAGCAATTAAGCTGGGATCATGTAAATAAGGTGATCACTCACCTGGTAGAAAAAGAAGGTTTAAGCGCTGACCGCTTTATCTTCAACTATGGCCAGGACGGTGGTGATTGCAATACAGTTGACATTCGTGGCGCCGGTGAAGGTGAAGATGGACCTAATACAGTGGCTCCACCACACCCGAATCTTCGTAAGAAATAAATTTAGTAGACGATTACTTTTTGCTGATAGATCAAGACCCTCCCCATCCGGGGAGGGTTTTTTTCGCAAATACTGGAATTTAAAAGAATTTCCCGTGTAGGGGCCTCTTAGAATTCGTGAAATCCCCGGCAATCCTCTAACATTAGGCTATACCTATTATCAAAACCTTAACTGCCTGATTTTGGCGGCTTATAATTTTTAAGCAAGATTTGCCCGTATCTATTAACTTTGCCCTCCTTTATGCGTTTTATACCAGTCCTGATAGCCGTCATTTTTCTCAGCAGTTGCAGCAAGGGTATCACCAAGATCCTCAAGAACCCGGATCCTGAATACAAGCTGCGCATAGCTGAACAGTATTTTGTAAAAAAGAAATATAACAAAGCCCAGGCGATCTACGAAGATGTGATGCCTTACTATAAGACCCGGGCTGAGTTTGAAGATATTTATTATAAATATGCCTATTGCGCCTGGTACCAGGCCGATTATATGAATGCAGAGAACCTTTTCAAAAGCTTTTTGGAAATATTCCCCAATAGTTCAAAATCGGAAGAAGTGGATTATATGCGGGCTTATTCCTTTTTTAAACAGTCGCCGAAGCCTGAACTGGACCAAACGAATACGATCAAAGCTATGGGCATGATGCAAACCTTTATCAATACGCATCCCGGATCTGCAAAAAACAAAGAGGCTTCGGATATAATTGATATTTGCCGTACAAAACTGGAGATCAAAGATTTTAAAAGCGCGCAATTATATTATGATATGGGGCAGTTTCGTGCGGCAGGGGTAGCATACGCTGCACTCCTCAATTCATATCCTGAATCAATGAAGGGAGATGAGTATAAACTGATGATCATAAAAGCTTATTACCGCTATGCGGAGTTAAGTATCGAAGAAAAGAAACCGGAAAGGTTTGAACATGTTATTGATGAATGCCATGATTTTACAGACCGTTTCCCTGAAAGTAAACTGCGCAAAGAAGCAGAAAGTTACCTGAATCTATCACAAACACAAATAAAAAATCTATCTAATGAGCAAGTTAAGACGCCAGCTTAGCGCGGGTATTACCAATAATGTCGAGACAAAAAGCCTGGATGATATCAAACATAAGACAGGCAATATCTATGAATCTATTGCTATTATTGGCAAAAGGGCTAACCAGATCAATATCTCTTTGAAAGAAGAGCTGCATAACAAACTGGATGAATTTGCCAGCCATACAGACAGCCTGGAAGAGATCCATGAAAATAAAGAGCAGATAGAGATATCCCGTGCTTATGAGAGAATGCCGAATCCGGCTTTACTCGCTACGCAGGAGTTCATGGAAGATAAAGTGTATTTCCGCAAAGGAGAAGATGAGTTATTCAGCTAAAAACCCGTCTCCGCCAGTTGGCGGAGAACTCAGTTTTGAAGGTGTTGAATATTTCGAAAATTCTGATATCAAAGATTTTCCAGCATCAGACTAAGTTAATTAACCATATTAGCGGCCCGTTAATCAACGAGCCGCTTTTTATTTTTAAATGTATTTTTGATACCTGATGTTACAAGGCAAAAAAATATTATTGGGTATTACCGGCAGTATAGCCGCTTACAAATCTATTTTTCTTGTCCGCTTATTGGTAAAGTCCGGTGCTGAGGTAAAAGTGATCATGACCCCTTCTTCCAAAGATTTTGTTTCTTCTCTTACACTTTCTACGCTTAGTCACCATCCTGTTTTAATTGATCTCTTTGATGAGCAGAGCTGGTCCAATCACGTAGAGCTGGGCCGCTGGGCGGATATCATGGTGATAGCGCCGCTTAGCTGCAATACGCTGGCGAAAATGGCGAATGGTCAATGTGATAATCTTTTACTGGCAGTTTATCTCTCCGCTACCTGCCCCGTGGTGGTAGCTCCCGCAATGGATGAGGATATGTGGCATCATACTGCAACAAAGGCGAACCTGAAAAAGCTGGAATCATACGGTAATAAGATAATACCTGTGGGAAAAGGAGAACTGGCCAGCGGACTGTATGGCGATGGCCGCATGGCGGAACCAGAACAGATCATTGAATATATTACAGTCAATTTTTTTTTGACCTCCCGGTTAGCAAATAAAAAAGCAATCGTTACGGCCGGCCCCACATACGAAGCCATAGATCCAGTTCGTTTTATTGGCAATCATTCTTCCGGCAAAATGGGAATAGCTATTGCAAAAGAATTATATCGCCGTGGGGCTGAAGTTACGCTGATCATGGGACCGGCCAGTACAGAATTTTCTGCTAATGGAATTAACCTTGTGCGTGTTACTTCCGCAGATGATATGTATAATGCTTGTTTGGGTTTATTTGAAAAAGCAGATCTGGCTGTCATGTCGGCAGCCGTTGCTGATTATACACCCGTAACTAGGGCGGACCAAAAGATCAAAAAGAAAGAAGATCATTTTAACCTGGAACTAACGAAAACAAAAGATATTTTGAAAAGCCTTGGTGAAAAGAAAAAACAGGGGCAGGTATTGGTGGGTTTTGCCCTTGAGACAAGCAATGAGAAGGAACACGCATTGGATAAACTGGCGAAAAAGAATGCGGATATGATCGTTTTAAATTCGCTGAATGATAAAGGCGCCGGTTTTGGACATGACACTAACAAAGTCACGATATTCAGCCGGGAAGGCGAAGAGATAAAATTTGATACAAAGACAAAAGACGAAGTGGCGAAAGATATTGTTGACACAATAATCAGGTTACACTATGCTTAAAAAAAGTTTATTCATTTTTTTATTTTCTGTTATAATAACAACAGTGCATGCCCAGGAGATACAGGCCCGGCTGACTGTTATAACCAGTAAGATCAGCACCCAGGTAAATAAGAACATATTCCAGACCCTGCAGACTGCCCTGACAAATTTTATCAATAACCGTAAGTGGACGAGCGATGCTTTCCAGGCCAATGAGAAAATTCAGTGTAACTTCTTATTGAACATAGACCAGGAGCTGGGCAATAATGTTTACCGGGCGAAACTTACCATACAGGCGGCACGCCCGGTGCATAGCAGCACGTATGATTCCCCCATCATCAATTTTATGGATGATGATGTGGTATTTCGTTACCAGGAGTTCCAGGCCATTGAGTTTAATGAGAACAGGATACAGGGTACGGATCCTGTAGCATCAAATCTTACAGCCGTTCTTGCTTATTATATCAACATTATTCTCGGATTTGATTACGGCTCATTTTCCTTACGTGGTGGCGATAATTATTTTCAAAAAGCATGGAACATAGTAAACAATGCGCCCGAAGCCAGGGATGTTACCGGCTGGAAATCGTTTGAAAGTCTCCGCAACCGTTATTGGCTGGCTGAAAATCTTAATAACAACAGGTTTGCATTGGTACATGATGCGCTCTATTCTTATTACCGCTCCGGCATGGATCTTTTTTATGAAAATGAAGATGAGGGCAGGAATGGTATCGTCAACTGCCTTAATTTTTTAAATACACTGAATGCTGAAAACCCGAATTCAATGATCATGCAATTCTTTTTCCAGGGCAAGAGTTCAGAACTGGTAAAGGTTTTTAGCAAAGCTAACCCGGAAGTTAAAAACCGGGCCAGGGATATATTGACAAAACTGGATATTACCAATAGCGCTGTGTATAAAGAGCTCAAATGAGAAAGCTACTCACACTTTTCTTTATTTCACTATTTATCCTATCCTGTTCGGATAAGAAAAAAATTCCGAAAGGTATTTTAACCCAGCCCAAAATGCAGGCCGTATTATGGGATATGATCAGCACCGGGGAATTCCTGACTGCGTACGTATTGAATAAAGATTCTATAGATAAAATGACTGAAAGTTCAAAGCTATATGGGCAGACATTGCAGTTTCATCATATTACCAGGGAAGAGTTTGATAAAAGCTATCTCTATTACCGGCAGCACCCCGCGTTAATGAAAATAATCCTTGATTCACTGAGTAAAAAACAGGTGACGCCCATTGAGATACCAGGGCCGCAAATGGATACGATAAAGAAAAACAACATCCTCAGACCCCAGGATACTTTGAGAAAAAGATTATTGAAACGGTCAGTGCTTTAGATGTAATAACAGCCGCACACTTTCTTTTGATAACAACAACTTCCCTAATTTTAGCCTTTAATTTTTTCTATGAATAAAGTAGTTGCTGGTGCTGATGAAGCTATCCGGGATATCAACGATGGCGCTGTATTAATGCTTGGCGGGTTTGGTCTCTGTGGTATTCCTGAAAATTGTATTGCATCGCTGGTGAAAAAGGGAGTGAAGAATCTTACCTGCATATCCAATAATGCAGGCGTTGATGATTTTGGTATAGGATTGATGCTGCAAAATAAGCAGGTAAAAAAAATGATATCTTCTTATGTGGGCGAAAACGCGGAATTTGAAAGACAGCTTTTAAGTGGTGAACTGGAAGTAGAACTGATACCACAGGGAACACTGGCTACAAGATGTATGGCGGCGGGTTATGGTATGCCGGCTATATATACACCTGCAGGCGCAGGAACTGAAGTAGCAATTGGAAAGGAGACAAGAAATTTTAATGGTAAAGATTATTTGCTGGAATATGCATTTGATGCAGACTTTGCCATTGTAAAAGCCTGGAAAGGAGATACAGATGGAAATCTTGTATTTAAAGAAACGGCGCGGAACTTCAACCCCCTGATGGCGATGGCAGGAAAAATAACCATTGCGGAAGTGGAAGAATTAGTGCCTGCAGGTGAGCTTGATCCGAATCTTATTCATACACCGGGCATTTATGTTCACAGGATTTTTCAGGGAGTGAATTATGAAAAAAGGATCGAACAAAGAACCATAAGAAAGAAATTATAAAATATCCGTAGTATGGCATTGACGAAAGAACAAATAGCGCAAAGGATAGCAAAGGAGTTGAAAGATGGTTTTTATGTGAACCTTGGAATTGGCATCCCCACACTGGTAGCTAATTATATACCGAAAGGGATCAATGTCGTTTTGCAAAGCGAAAATGGTTTATTGGGCATGGGGCCATTTCCATTCGAAGGAGAAGAAGACCCTGATCTTATCAATGCGGGTAAACAAACGATCACTACTGTGCCGGGTTCCGCCTTTTTTGATTCAGCTATGAGTTTTGGTATGATAAGGGCCGGCAAAGTTGACCTCACAGTTTTGGGAGCTATGGAAGTAAGTGAACAGGGAGATATAGCCAACTGGAAGATTCCCGGCAAGATGGTAAAAGGAATGGGTGGTGCCATGGATCTTGTAGCCAGCGCCAAAAATATTATTGTAGCCATGATGCATACTAATCCAAAAGGCGAATCAAAGCTTTTACCGGGATGTATGTTACCGTTAACCGGCGTGAACTGTGTAAAAAAAGTTGTATCTGATCTGGCAGTACTGGATATAACTCCGCAGGGGTTTAAACTATTAGAAAGGGCACCAGGAATAAGCGTAGAGGAAATAAGGTCAAAAACAGCGGGCAGGCTGCTTGTAGAAGGTGAAATACCCGAAATGAAGTTTGAGGTCTGAAGCCGAACATCATATATGTCGTTTTGAACACTAAGTATTACTCTGAACGGTTGTTAGGCCTGGTTCGGAATAAGTTTGCAAATGCTGATGCCTAAGCCTTTGGCAGCCATGAAAACCTAGTTCCTAAAAAACCTCTTTTTACCTCGGGTGTCTCGCTGTTTATCCCTATCTTCGCCGCCCCAAATCTGTTTTTCGGCAGATTCGTCCCGATTTGTCTGGATGTCCATTGGGATAAACGAATTTTTAAAAGTAAAAACACATCTACATGAACAATTATGAATTGATGGTGATTTTTACCCCGGTTCTGAGCGATGAAGAGTTCAAGTCAGAACAGAAAAAATTTGCTACCCTCGTTAAAGATAGCGGTGGTTCTATTGTAGCAGAAAATGCATGGGGATTAAAATCACTGGCGTACCCGATCCAGAAAAAGACAACCGGTCTTTACTGGGTACTGGAATACACGGCGCCATCCGACTTCAATGAGAAGCTGAAGATTCAGCTTCTGCGTGACGAGGCTGTCCTCCGTCACCTTTGTACCAAACTCGATAAATACGCCGTCGAGTACAATGCCAGGAAGAAAAGTGGTGTAAAAACAGGAACCGAAAAAATAGTGGAGGCTTAAGCAATGGCAAAAAATGAAATCAAATACCTGACGGCTATCAAAAGCGACAAAAGGGTAAAGAAGTTCTGCCGGTTCAAAAAATACCGCATCCGCTACATTGATTATAAAGATGTAGAGTTCCTGAAAAAATTTCTGAATGAGCAGGGTAAGTTATTACCCCGCCGCCTTAGCGGAAACAGCCTGAAATACCAGCGCAAAGTTTCTGATGCGGTGAAAAAAGCCAGGCAGATGTGTTTATTGCCTTACGTAACAGATTTATTGAAATAGCCATGAGCAAATAGCCATGAGTTGCGAGTATTGCTCGACGCTCATAGCTCAAAGCCTAAAGCTCAAAATAAAAATCATGGAAGTAATATTAATACAGGACGTTGATAATATCGGCGCCAAGAACGAAGTGGTAAAAGTAAAGAACGGCTATGCCCGTAACTTTTTATTACCCCGCCAGCTCGCTGTAGAAAGCAGCCCCAGCAACCGGAAGCAACTGGAAGAAAGAATGAAACAGGTGAAGAAGAAAGAAGATAAAATGCTGGCTGAGATCAATAGCGTAATAGCTAAACTAAAGGAAGCCCCGCTTAAACTCGGCGCTAAAACAGGCACCAGTGGCAAGATTTTCGGTAGTGTCACTTCATTGCAGATCAGCCGCGCTATCCGCGAGCAGAAAGGTTATGAAATTGACCGCAGAAGGATCAGTATCGCTGAAGAAGTAAAAGAAATTGGCACCTATAAAGCGACTATTGAATTTGGCAACGGCCAGTCTGCCGAAGTTGAATTTGAAGTAGCAGGTGAATAAGATCAAAACTAACCTTATTAAAGCCCTTCACTCCCGAAGGGCTTTTTGTTTTGACAAAAATCAATGAAAATCAAGGATCTGGGCAGGTTATGCACTTTTGTCTCACAGATTTGCCTAAAAATCAATTTTTTAATTTGGTAATATGTCAAAAAAAAATCCGTTATTTTGTACTGTTTTGGTGTTCTCTACAGTTTCACAAGTCCTGAACGTTCTTATCCTTTCGGTAAATGTTCATCGGTTACTGTTTACTGTCGGCACTTATTTAGTTTTTTAAAATTTATCAGTAAAATGAACATTTACGTAGGAAACCTCAGTTGGAACCTGAAAGACCAGGACCTGTCCAACCTTTTCGCCTCTTACGGCGAAGTAACATCTGCCAAGATCGTTACAGACAAATTCACTCAACGCAGCAAAGGCTTCGGCTTTGTTGAAATGGCTGACGA
>JAATGJ010000109.1 GCA_015654695.1 Chitinophagales bacterium
AAAGCAAGTATATATACAAAATATGGACCGCCGGCTGTTCTAACAATTACAGCAATAGAAAAACCTGCACCAAAAGATAGTGAAGTGCTGGTAGCTGTAAAAGCCGCCACCGTGAACAGGACGGATTGTGCCATGCTCAGGGCAAAGCCATTTATTATGCGGTTGCTGACAGGACTTTTCAAACCTAAAAACCCGGTGCTGGGAACGGACTTTGCCGGTATCATTGAAATGGTGGGTAAAGATGTACTGTCTTTTAAACCCGGTGATAAAGTTTTTGGATTTAATGACCAGGGCTTAAGTTCTCATGCCCAATACCTGGTACTGCCCGTCAATAAAAACATACTAACCATACCCGAAAGTGTAACCTATAAGCAGGCCGCAGCAAGTAGTGAAGGCGCCCATTATGCGTATAACATGATAAAGAAAGCGAAACTTACACCCGGGCAAAAAGTTCTTGTTAATGGTGCAAGTGGTGGTATTGGTTCGGCAGCTGTACAATTGCTGAAATATTTTGGTACTGATGTTACAGCAGTGTGCGGTACTAAAAACATTGAACTGGTAAAATCATTGGGGGCTGACAGGGTGATTGATTACACGGTAGCGGATTTTACAAAGGAAGATCAACAATATGATTTTATTTTTGACACCGTCGGTAAAAGTTCATTTGGTAAATGCAAGCCGTTGTTACAACGCAACGGTGTATATATCTCCTCAGAATTAGGCTGGATGTGTGAAAATATTTTCTTCGCCATTTTTACGCCGATATTTGGTAAGAAAAAAGTCATATTCCCGGTGCCCACGGATATTAAAGGAAGTATCCTTTTGGTGAAAGAACTGATGGAACAGGGAAAATTTAAAGCCGTGATTGACAGGGAATATCCGCTTGAAAAAATTGCCGAAGCGTTCAGCTATGTTGAGACAGGCCAGAAGACAGGGAATGTTGTAATCAGCATGGAAAACAATAATTGATGCTCCGCACCTGGGCGTAAAATAATTTCCTTTGTTTATTGAGTACGATGTAAAGTCTTTTCTGTTGCATCAGGCAGGGAAGAATCTTTCTTCTTCGTATAGTAATTCCAGGCAGCAAAGAGCAGGATAGCAATTATCAGTAAATAACCTCCAATCTGCCATGGCCGTTGATTGACTATAGGTTGCCGGGGCAAATTGATGTGTAGCTTTCGGAATTTCCGGGATTTCATAAAACTAATTTGCTGTCTGAAATTACATCCGTTTCACCGGGATCAGTAACCACAATAAAACAAAAAAATTTAATGCCTCGTTCTGCCGCGGCAGTGGTGGGCAAAAACCTGCCAGGTCATAACTTTGCTATACATGCCTAAAGTCCAATACCAGGTCTATGTCATTGAATTATCCAAACGGGTATTTACCGAAAATGCCAGGTTTCGTAATGCGAATCCGCAATTCAACGGCGCATTGGAATGTCTGTATGTAGGCATGTCCAGTAAGACGCCAAAAGAAAGATTTATACAGCATAAGACAGGTGCAAAAAGTAAAAAGGGTTACAAAATCTCATCAAACATTGTCCAGAAATATGGTATGTACCTGCGTCCCAGCCTGTACAATCATATCGGCCCTATTACATCAAGAACAGATGCCCTTAAAATGGAAGAAAAATTAGCGTTGGAATTACGAAGACGGAGATATGCAGTGTGGTTTAATTAATTTTTCACGATCTCAGGTATTAGCAAAAAATACCACGCCGTGTTTGTTTGTGTTTTCTTCTCTTTTTGTATGCAGCGTGTGGTTTGTTCGTTAGTTATCTTTGTTTCGTTTTATATGGAAAGAAATTAACTTTGAAACCATAAACCAACCATGCAAATACGAATTTTAATTATTGGACTATTCATTGGTTTTTCAGGATTTTTGGGTTGTAACAGCAAAACACCTGGCAAGATATCACAAACAGAAACCAACTCACAAAAAATGACCGTTTCAGTTGAAACATTACAACAAATTCTTGACGCATTTAACCGGCATGACCTTGATGCGATAATGGAATTTTTCTCTGATGATTGTTCCTTTGATTTTCCAAGAGGACCTGAATCTTTTGGACAACGCTTCGTTGGTAAAGCGCAGGTGAGAGAGGCTCTTGCCGGACGCTTCAAAGGCATTCCTGATGTTCACTACGGTGAAGACCGTCATTGGGTTTCGTCATCAGGCGATATGGGAGTGTCTGAATGGACGCTAACAGGAACAACTACTGCGGGGATTAGTTTGAAAGTTGGGGGTTGTGACCTTTGGGAGTTTCGGAATGGAAAAGTAACCCGAAAGAATTCCTATTGGAAAATAATAGAGCGCTGAGTTCCTTTCCGCGGGTCTTCCTGCTCTATAGAATTAAGAGTTAACTTATTCATCGTCTCTTTCCTAATCACAGCGAAATGAAAAACGAAACTAAACTGATCCTTATTAAGACCATTCATACCCTTATCTGGGTGTTTTTCAATGTGGTGATCTTCTACATGCTGTATGCTGTGCTTAGCAATAAACTGGACAAATGGTTATGGATCGGTTATGGGCTATTTGTCCTGGAAGGAATCATCTTGTTACTATTTAAGTTCTTTTGCCCGTTAACCATCATGGCCCGGAAATACTCCAATTCATCGAAAGACAATTTTGATATTTATCTTCCCAACTGGCTGGCAAAAAATAACAAGCTGATCTATACATCTGTTTTAGCAGTTATTATTATCATTACTATCTACCAGCTTTTGAAATAAGTATATTGTGTGGAGAAGAATATTTATTTTTCTAAATTTTCAATATCCCCCAAATCCTGGTGACGGCCACTGGCTTTTTTGTTTTTTATCAGGTCGGCATAGCCGATGAAGTTTACCAATAGCCCATCTATTTCAATCTCTTTCCTGTTTACGTAACATTCATTGAAGTGAACACCGTCAATGCTGGTAAGAAGATCAATGCGCAACGGCGGGTAACCTAGCTGGATGATGCTGTCCTGTTTTGTTAAGTCAGCTTCTTTTATATCTAATGAACCAAAGCCAAAAGCTGTAATGGCTTTCAGCATCTTTGTTGCATTGGCTGAATCAGGGAGTAACCAGATATCCAGATCGCCGGTGTAGCGGGGATGGCCATGTATGCCCACGGCATAACCGCCGACGATCAGGTATTGTACCTTATACTTATTTAACAATGCGACAAACTCTCTGAAATCGGGGCTGAACATTTCCGTATTTGTATTTGATGTATTGCTGGCGAAGGGTTTCTATAGCAGCCAGGCGCTCTGCTTCCGGCCTTGATTGCCAGTAAGCAAAATCCGTTTTTTTATCCTTTAGTGACCGTATAGTTATCACTTTTTCCATCTTTCAAATTTACTGCTTTAATCCGGCTTTATGAAATGGCAAAAAGAAGAAAAGACTATTGCTTAGGTATACTGCATATTTGTATTTTAAAAACAACTAGCTTTATCTTCATCAACGGGAACAAAAACCAAAACGATGAAAAAAATATTTTTACTGCTGCTGGTACTTTCTGTTCAACTCATACTCACCGCACAATCCTGGCAGGATACTGTTTTGCTGATCGGGAAAGCAATGGATCGTTACAAACCGGAAAATCCCGGGGCTCAATTGGCTATCAGCAGAAACGGGCAGACCATTTTTTCCCGTGCATGGGGAATGGCCGATCTTGAACATAATGTTCCGCTGACGAATGAATCAGTGATTGAAGCAGGGTCGGTGTCCAAACAATTTACCGCTGCGGCTATATTATTACTGGAACAACAAGGTAAATTATCCGTTGACGATGATGTGCGGAAATATGTTCCTGAAGTACCGGACTACGGAACCACCATCACTTTACGTCACCTGATGCAGCATATCAGCGGCATTAAAGACTGGGGCGCAATAGCGGCTATAGGGGGCTGGCCCCGAACTACTAAAACGTACAGTAATGATGATGCGTTATTGATCATCTCCCGCCAAAAAACGCTGAATAATAAACCGGGTGATGAATACATCTACAGCAATTCGGGTTATAATCTTCTTGCCATTATTGTGGAGAGGGTAAGTGGTTTGAGCCTGGCTGAATTTACCCGCATCCATATCTTCCTGCCCGCCGGTATGAAGCATACGGAATGGAGAAACAATTTTAAAAAGATAGTGCCTAACAGGGCTATTGCTTATGAAAAAACGGGCGACGCTTATTTAACCGATATGCCCAATGAATATGTCTATGGCAATGGCGGATTATTGACCACTGCAGAAGACCTGTTGATATGGAATAATTATTACCTCAAAGGTAAATTGGGCAATCCTTCCCTGTTGCCAAAACAATTGGCGACGAGGCCACTGAACAATGGCAAAAAGAACACCTACGCCGCTGGCCTGGTTGTGGATTCAGTTCGCGGCTGGAAGAGCATTTCGCATACCGGGGCCACTGCAAGTTATCGTTCCTCGCTGCAATATTTTCCTGATCTTGATTTAACGATAGCATGGCTCAGCAACAGCTCCGCGTTTGACAACGGTCCGAATGTTGCGAATGCTGCCAGGGATCTGTTGGTAAAAAATATTGCAGTAGCGACAAAAAGAAATGAACCCATCCCCTATTCTATAGCGATAGAGAAACTGAAAACTTATACAGGCTGGTACAGGGAGCCAAAAACAGCAAGCGGTACCAAATTAGTTTTGCGTAATGATACCCTGCGAACGCAAGCCGGAGCTGCTTTGCTGCCTGTTGCTGAAAATGTATTTATGCAGGGGCAGACCCGTGTCGAGATACTTCCCGCTAAGCCACGCACAGTCCGTTTAATATCCTCCATGGATACTACTTTATATGTTGCAGCAGATTCAGCGAATACGGATGAAAAAAGTTTACAGGAATATACCGGCGACTATTGGTCGGATGAGGCGGATGCAAAATTTTCGGTGCGGCTGAAAGACGGAAAATTAATTGCTCACCAGGATCCCAAAACAGATATTATTCTTACGCCTTTGTATAAAGATGGGTTTAGCGCTCCCGGCACTACTATTTTTATTGAGCGAAATAAAAAGAACCAAATTACAAATATGAAAATATATGTGGGCAGGGCAAGGAATGTGGAGTTCAGGAAGATGGTACAGTGAGTTTTTGGCGTGGTTAATTTTATTAAAAAACATAAGTAAGCCGCCATCATTTGCTAATCATTAATACCTGCCAACGCCTTCCCGCCTGCGTTTTTCTTCTTTGGAGGATCTCCAAATCCGCAACTTTTTATCCAATGTCTCAAGGCACGACCTGATCTCATATACTCACATCCGGCACCCGCGTGATAAACAGGTACTTCAAATTGATAAAGCAACGGAAACGGTGCTGCAATGGCATACGAACAATATAAAAAACAGGCATAGCTGTCATTAAAAAACACAGAACTGATTCTTAAAATTTGATCCGTGATACGTACATTTAGTTATAAAATCCATTCACAAAAAACAAAGCCTTTCACCGCAATAAAAAAAATAACAAATGAAAAAGATCATAATATTATTTGTCTTTTCCATTTTGACGGCTTCACTGTTTGCCCAAACCGATATAAAAGGCAGTAAAGACCATCCTGTTGTAAGCCGCTTCAACGGTTCATGGATACGATTTTACGAGTATAATAAATTCAATCAATACAAACTACGGCTGTCTTCTATCAAAAAAGGTTCGGAAAACGCTGCCAAAAAACAAACAGTGGAAGGGGCTGTAACAAGAATTGTTTATCAATGCCCCAAAACGGTGGGTGCATTTGAAGTCTATAAAAGCTATGAAACAGCTCTCCTGGACAATGGCTTTGAGAAAATATATACCTGCGAAACGGGTAATTGTGGTGATGGTTTTGGATGGGGTTATCCCGATGATAATGCACCTCATATCAAAGGTTACACACAAGACCAGCGCTATTTTGCCGGAAGAAGAAGTGAAAATGACTCAACAGATATGTATGTAAGCCTGTATGCTGTTTTTACACAAGACGGCCCGGTGGCCCGGTTAGATGTGATTGAAATTAAAAAGATGGATGAAGGACAGGTAACAGTCAGTGCCGCTAAAATTAAAAACGACTTTGAAAAAAACGGCAAAGCTGTCATCAACCAGGTTTACTTTGAAAGCGGTAAAGCCATAGTAAAACTCAGTTCTGCCCCTGCGTTAATTGAAGTAGCGAAATTTCTGAAGGAAAACCCGTCATTGAAAATTTTTGTAGTAGGGCATACTGATAACGATGGCGGTTTTGATTTCAACATGGCGCTTTCACAGCAGCGTGCCGAAGCAACAATAAAAGAACTTACTGCAAAATATGGTATTGCAGCAGACAGGTTAAAAGCCAAAGGTGTTGGTTACCTGTGCCCGGTTGCTTCCAACACATCTGAAGCAGGCAAGGCTAAAAACAGAAGGGTGGAGTTGGTACAACAATAAACAAAGGAATGCTATAAGCAAAAAAATATTCTGATTATAACAAGATGAGTCCAAAATGAGATCTGTCCTAACCGGGCTTGTCACCCCTTCTCATACACAAATTTCTCCCCTTTCATCAACGGGTGTTTTCCTGACAAAGTGTACTTCGATACTTTCAGTTGAAAATTATCAAAGAAAACTTCCATCAGCCATTGCTCAAAACGGAATTCAAAGTAATTATGATCCGGATCTTCGATAATAAAATGCGTGAACCGTTCCGGGCAAAATTCAAATACCATCGAAACAGTAGTTACAGGCTGTAAGGGGAATGAGGCTTCACCTCTTTCGTTTGTTTGTATCCATGACCCGGTCTCCCCGTTCTTTAAACTAAAAAATACATGGCGGAGCAATACGGGGTTACCTCCCACTATTTTCGCTGTAATAAAATTTTCATTCACTATTTTACTGCCCATCCATGCAAAATCTTTTCCGTCCCAGGGCCTGCTTTGCAAAACAATATGATCATCGTCCAGCGTCCAGTTGCCGGAGCCATACCTGTCCAATGCACCATAGGTAAAAAAGAACTGGAAGCTGCCATCGGAGTTCATCTTAAAACCGGAGGCGGTTTCTCTTACGTCCTGCAGGTAATAGATACCGGCAGTTTTTTCCACAGTATATTTTCCCATATCCATCCAAGTTACAGTATTCTTATAATCTCTTCGCCTCGTATCATTGACCTGTGCATTTCATCCCTTGTCCGCCACACTTGTAAAAATCAATAGCCGGTAAACGCTTTTCTCCTTAGCTTAGTCAAATTAAAAACTAACGATATGAAAAAAACAGTTTTTCCCGCTCTTCTATTGACCATGATAACCCTTACTTCGTTTTCGCAGCTTACTACTCCACCCGATGGTGGTAATAAAAAAGCGATAGTAGGTGAACGTATAGGCATTACCGATATTACTATACATTATGAAAGACCCGGTGTAAAAGGCCGCGAGGGAAAAGTATGGGGACAGTTGGTACATATTGGTTATGCTGGTTTGGGATTTGGTACCAGCAAAGCAGCACCCTGGCGGGCAGGCGCTAATGAAAATACCACTATGGAGTTTTCAACGGATGTAAAAATTGAAGGGCAAAATTTACCCGCCGGTAAATACGGATTCTTTATCGCTTACGATCCCAATGAATGCACACTGATCTTCTCGAAAAATACAACCAGCTGGGGAAGTTTTTTTTATGATGATAAAGAAGATGCTTTACGGGTAAAAGTAAAACCAGCGCCTACAGACAAAAGTGTGGAATGGTTGAAATATGAATTCATGAATGAAACGGATAATTCGGCTACGATAGCGTTGCTCTGGGAAAAAATGATGATCGCTTTTAAGGTAGAAGTTGATCTTGACCGGTTGCAGCTCGAATCATTCCGCAGGGAATTAAGAGGCGAAAGGAGCTTCAGCCCCGGATGGCAATCTTACCAGCAGGCAGCCAAATACACAGCAGATAAAAATATAGCGCTGGAAGAAGGATTAAAATGGGCCGACCAGGCAATCAGTGACCAGTTTGTTGGCAATGCAAATTTTGTGACCCTTTCTACTAAAGCAGAGATACTGGCAAAACTTGGGCGCATGAATGAAGCGGATACGCTTATGAAAAAAGCAGTACCGCTCGGTACCATGCAACAGATACACCAGTATGGCCGGCAACTGCTTGCAGAGAAAAAATATAAAGACGCACTGGAAGTTTTTAAAATGAACAGTGTTAAAAACCCCAATCAATTCACCACACTCATGGGACTGACCAGAGGTTATTCCGCTAATGCTGATTATAAAAACGCGTTGAAATATGCTACCCTTGCTTTACCACTCGCACCGGGTCAGCAAGCCAAAACACAAGTAGAGACAATGATCGGTAAGCTGAAAGAAGGAAAGGATGTGAACTGAAGTGAGAGGTCAGAAGTGTGAGGTACGAAGTCAGACACCAGATTTCATACCTCCTACTTCGTAGTTTAATTGCAGCCGAGTAATTCGCAAAGCTTAGATTCCAATGCAGGGCCGCGTAAATTTTTAGCCAATATCTTTCCGTCAGGGCCTACCAGGAAATTTTGCGGGATGCTTTGAAT
Organism: Chitinophagales bacterium; assembly: GCA_015654695.1. Taxonomy (GTDB): domain Bacteria; phylum Bacteroidota; class Bacteroidia; order Chitinophagales; family Chitinophagaceae; genus VBAT01. The sequence goes on from JAATGJ010000109.1 coordinate 8,510, forward strand.
CTTGTATTGTATGGCTACCGCGTTACTCCAGAACTGCAGGTCGCTGACATGTGTCCAGGTAAGATTATCCGCATGAATAGCCTGCAGCCACTTTTCTTTTTGGCCAGGTCTGTCAAGTGATACACCGAGCACGGTAAAATTCTTTTCTTTAAATTTCTTATACGTCTCCACGACATTGGGGTTTTCCTGGCGACAGGGTCCGCACCAGCTTGC
>JAATGJ010000110.1 GCA_015654695.1 Chitinophagales bacterium
ACGTACGACCGTGAATATTTAAACAAAAAAATAGAGAGCAACTAAAAAAGCTACTCTCTATACAGGCTGGCTTTTAGCCGCCTAAAAAACAAAAATAAAAAATTTAAATCACTTGGTTCTTAACACAGAATCTTACCGGCAGATATTACTTAATTGACTTTTGGGATAGCCCCGTTTCTATACTTTAGGAAGTTTATAACCGTTATGATATTCTTTGAGCAGGTATTGCTTGTTTATTTCGTTATCAGTAAATTTCTTACTGGTATTATCCCAGGTTAGTTTTTTACCGCTGCGGAATGCTATATTTCCCATCTGCGCTACATTGGCAACATGTGAAGCCGCCTGTATATCGCAATGCAGTATTTCCTTTTTGTTGGTCCGGATGGCTTCCGCAAAATTCTGCCAGTGTTTTTCCACCCCGCTATCGCTGCTTTTTTGCAAAGGCTTGCTGACTTTATTTTTACTTTGACGTTCTTCAATTACTTCCCATCCGCCTCTGTCAAGGATCAGCGTTGCATTGTTGCCGATAAAAGCAATGCCATGATTTCTTCCATAGGAACCATTATCAATACCCATAGCAGAATCCCACACTAAATTAAAACCATCGAATTCGTAAAGGGTGGTTAATGTATCAGGCGTTTCTTCATACAGTTCGGGATAAGCAAACCTGCCACCTAATGCGGAGATCGTTTTTGGTACTTCCGCTTTCATGCCTAATAAAGCATAGTCAAGCAAATGCACACCCCAGTCTGTCATCAGGCCGCCTGCATAATCCCAGAACCAGCGAAAATGAAAATGAAAACGGCTGGCATTGAAGGGACGTTTGGGCGCAGGACCAAGCCATGTGGTATAATCTACACCTGCCGGTGGTTCGCTATCAGGAACAACCGCCTGTGGCCGCATCCATCCCTGGTAACACCAGACTTTTACCGTTCTTATCATTCCCAGCTGACCGCTGTGTACAAAATCAACAGCGTCTCTAAAATGTTGCTGGCTGCGTTGCCACTGGCCTGCTTGCACCATTTTATTATACTTTTTTTGTGCGGCCACCATCGCCTGGCATTCGCCAATGGAATTGCCAACAGGCTTTTCTACATATACATGCTTGCCTGCTGCACATGCATCTATCATTTGCAATGCATGCCAATGATCAGGCGTACCGACGATAACAATATCTATGTCCTTATTATCAAGAATGGTCCGGTAGTCGCCTGTCGTGCTGATCTTGGAGATATCAATATTCCGTTTCTTTAAATCATCCAGCCGGTTATCCAATACATTTTTATCTATATCGCATAATGTCACCAGGTTGGTACCGGCCACTTTTAATGCGGCATTTACGTTGGCCCATCCCATACCTTTAACACCAATGGCGGCGATATTTAACTGATCAGAGGCGGCAATACCGGTTTTAAAAATAGAAAAAGCATTGCTATCAAAAGCGGGTAACAGGGCGCCGCCGGCAAGTAACGAGGCGGAATTTTGTAAGAATTTTCTGCGGGTTGACATAAGCGATCGTTTATAAAAGTAATTCTAATCATGAAATGTACGGAAAAATCAATTATGCTAATTGAGAATCTATTGAACAAGTGAACAAGGCAAACGCATTAAAGCGAATTTAAAAGCTGCTTGAAATCAAAAAAAGGAACACGGATGACACGGGTTGGACGGATGAAGACGGATTCTTTATTCAGCTTCGCTGAATAAACCTGTGAAAATCTTTTCAAGTATACTTTATTTATAATAACGATGAACTGATGGGATCTTACGAAAAAAATCTGTGTAAATCCGTTTTACGCGTGTCATCCGTGTGTTGTATTAACGGATTTTTAATGCAACAGCCCTGATCTATTAAATAATTCACTTTCGTATTGACCTGATTTCTGTAACTTTTGTTTCAAATAAACTAGCATGCGAAAATTTCTGGTTGTTGTTCTGTTCCTTTTACCGGTTTTTGTTTTTTCCCAGATCAAAAAAGCTCCTGAACAAAATGATGGCGAAGGTCCCTGGCCGCAGTTGATCATTCGTGGTGTTACGTTGATCAATGGAACAGGTGCTCCACCTGTAGGACCCGTGGATATTGTAGTGGAAAAGAACCGCATCAAACAAGTGCGCATTGTCGGTTCACCGGGTATGGCCATTGGTTCATCTTTGCGACCCAAATTGGCAGAAGGCGGAAAAGAATTGAATTGTGAAGGAATGTACCTGTTGCCCGGTTTTATAGATAGTCATGGTCATATCGGTGGCGCAGAACAGGGAACGCCTGCTGAATACGTTTTTAAATTATGGATGGCACATGGTATCACCACCATCCGTGATCCGTCAGCAGGTAATGGTTTGGAATGGGTATTGGAAGAAAAAAGACTGAGTAACACAAATAAAATCACAGCGCCGAGAATTTTTGCTTACACAGCTTTTGGACAGGGTAGTAAGGATCCTATTGTAACACCGGAACAGGCAATTGCCTGGGTAAGAGAGAACGCTAAGAAAGGGGCGGATGGCATAAAGTTTTTTGGTGCCTCACCGGCAATCATGCAGGCAGCATTGGAAGAAAATAAAAAGCTGGGTTTGCGTTCTGCCTGTCATCATGCACAGATGGATGTAGCAAGGTGGAATGTACTGAACAGTGCAAGAGCCGGGTTGACGAGTATGGAACATTGGTATGGGTTACCTGAAGCATTATTCACGGATAAAACGATACAAAACTATCCGCTCAATTATAATTATGCCAATGAACAAAACCGTTTTGAAGAAGCCGGTAAGTTATGGAAACAGGCAGCTCCCCCATATAGTGAGCATTGGAACAAAGTGATGAATGAACTGATCTCGCTTGACTTTACCATTGATCCGACATTTAATATTTATGAAGCCAACCGGGACCTGATGCGGGCAAGAAGAGCGGAATGGCACGAAGATTATACATTGCCATCATTATGGAAATTTTATGAACCCAGCCGTGTATCACATGGTTCTTACTGGCATAGCTGGGGAACGGAACAGGAGATACAATGGAAAGAAAATTACAGGCTGTGGATGATGTTTGTGAATGAATACAAGAACCGGGGAGGCCGGGTTACTGTTGGAACGGATGCCGGATTCATTTATGAACTGTACGGTTTTTCTTATGTAAGAGAATTGGAATTATTGCGGGAGGCGGGATTTCATCCGCTGGAAGTGATCCGTTCAGCTACTTTATACGGAGCACAGGCATTGGGTATGGAAAAAGAGATTGGAAGCGTGGAAGCGGGTAAGCTGGCTGATTTTGTTATTGTAGATGCGAATCCTTTAGAAAACCTTCAATTGTTATACGGCATGGGTGCTATTATGCTGAATGAAAAAAATGAAACAATAAGAAAGGGTGGGGTTAAATACACGGTCAAAGATGGAATAGTCTATGATGCAAAAAAATTGCTGGCTGATGTAAAAAGAATAGTAGATGAAGAAAAAGCAAAGACGGGATGGAAATTGACGCAACCGGGAATGAAATAGTGAATAGTCAATAATGCGCTTTGTTAACAGCGTATTTGTCAATCACCTTGTTGCTCTTACCATCTCTCTTTTTCCGTGGGGCCCCGGAATCTTTTCTATTGTAAATCCTGCCGCTTGCATAGCCCTTCTAACATCGCTCTTACTGCAATAGGTAACTAATATTCCGCCGGGAGCCATTATGCTGTATAATTTTTCGAAAACTTCTTTTGTCCATAGTTCGGGTTGTGTTGTGGGATCAAAGGCGTCAAAATAGATAAGGAAGAATGAATTTTCTGTGGAAAAATCAAGCAGGCTGCATTTTGTTTTTGTCAACCTGAAATTATCAGTGATCTCAAACATTTCTTCCCATTCAACCTGGTGCATTTTTTTAAACAATCGTTTATAATGCGGCTGGTTAAGTTGTTCGCAGTAATTCAACCCGTTTATTTCTGCTTCGTTTAAAGGATATAACTCTATCCCCGTATAATAAATGCGATTCTTCTGCTTATCGGCTTCTATTAAAGTAAGTAAAGCATTGAGCCCTGTGCCAAATCCTATTTCCAGCACATGGTTCACTCCAACGAAATCGAAAACTCCCGAATCCCTGAGACCTGCCTGTATAAATACATGCATGGATTCCTGTATCGCCCCGTGAACAGAATGATAAGTTACATTCATTTCAGGAATGGAAATAGTATGCGACCCGTCTTTGGTGGTAATAATTTTCCTTTCCACTTGTCAAATTTTGGGTTCCATCAGGGATACCATACTCAAAAGTATGGCATACCTTAGTTGTTATGCACTATAAAGAACATCTTTCTAAAGACAGGAAATTTAAAAAGCTTTTAGAAGCCGCCCAACCGCATAAGCTCAAAATAAGGAAGAATATCTGCAACTATCTCTGTGCTTCCATTATGAGCCAGCAACTCTCTACCAAAGTGGCGACAGTAATTCATAACCGTTTCCTGGCTTTGTATGGGGGCAAAGAACCCACAGCACAGCAGATACTGGATATGCCATTTGAAAAGTTGCGGGGTATTGGTATGTCCAACGCCAAAACTAACTACGTAAAAAACGTAGCACAGTTCGAGATCGAATTTGGCATGGACCATAAGAAGCTGCATAAAATGGATAATGAAGAAGTGATCGTTTACCTGACACAAATAAAGGGAGTAGGCCGGTGGACGGTGGAAATGTTATTGATGTTTGCTTTGGGAAGAGAAGATGTGTTTGCTATAGATGATTTGGGTATCCAGAATGCGATGATCAAACTATATAAACTGGATAATAGCGATAAGAAGAAACTGAAAAAAGAATTGCTGCGGATTTCCAGCAAATGGAGCCCTTACCGGACCTATGCGTGTAAACATTTATGGGAGTGGAAGGATAATACACCGGTGGTGAAGAAGATTAAAGAGAAGAATAAATAAAACTCTAAAACTATTCCTTCCAGATCGGTTCATTTCTCCATCCTGAGACAAAACCCATTTCTTTTTCCTCTGTAAGGGAACAACCATCAATAAGTTTCTTCAAATTTTGGTTAAAGGTATTTCCCGGGCTTATTAAGTGAAGAATATATGTCATGCAGCTAAGTATTGTATAAGTCTTATTGGTATGAATAGAGGTATTATTTAAAAAAGGAAACAGAGAATTCCTAGGCAATTGAGGTGTAGTGGTTAATCGGCGGTTCCATAAGCGGCCATGGTGGGCGCAAATATTCCTGAGTTGGGCAAAGGCATGCATCCAGCTTTCTAATACAATTGGATGCGCAAGGCCGAATGCCGCAGCAATTTGTTTTTTCTCCGGCCCCATTTTCAGGTTTTCAAAAAGCTTTGATAGCAACCCCATACTGGAGACTTCAAGGCTCATCCAGGCTGGAGGGTTCACGGGCTGGGTATATGTTTTCTTGTAATGCTTTATAAAAGTTTCTGATGACCTGTCGATTTCGTCATATAGTTTATTCATGTCATTGATAAACCGGTGTTGTTTTTTGTAAAGGCTCACATTTTCATACCAGTGACTGCCATAGTTCAGGGCATACTGATAAATTATTTTTGTACGCAGGGCAATCTCAATTTTCTCCAATGCATCAAATACCAGCAACCGCAGTTTCCTGTCAAATACATAGAGGTCAATAATATCCTCAAAGGTTATGGGTTTGATAAAGGGATGATCAGGTCGGGTATTATCCTGGAAGGGATAAGTGTAGGCCCGCAGTCGATAGTAACTAATATTAGAAAGATAATGGGCCGCTTTCTGTTCATCTTTAAACGCCAATCCCCTTTGCTTCAGCAAAGCAATTTGTTGCAATATGGAAAGCGATGGCTTTGAATAATTCATAAAATAGGCGGTCTCTGAAAATCGAAAACCCGCCGTGGTGCGCTGTTCTTAAGGGAAGCGAGGCAGGTCTTATTGCTGTAAAAGTAAAACAATTATTGAAACGCCGAAACTTTGATTTTATAAGGTATAGCCAACTTTCAAAGCCGGCTACCCCTTTCTGTTCTGCCTCAATATCTTAGTTTTGTCGCCGACAAACATATCTAACAAAAGATAGTTGGAAATATTTAGAAGTACCTCAGAATCAGTTTGAACAATTATATCCGGATAGTTTTGAAGAATTGCAGGCGGTTATTAATCCGCCAACATTGTTCGATTGAATATTTATATAATTACTTTTTCCATTTTATTCAACCAGCTATCATCAACTGTAGCTCCCAGCCCCGCTACCTCCGGCACTTTCACCACCCCATTCTTTTCATAGATAATTCCACCGGTAACGGGATCTTCGGAGAACATCAATGCTGTATCAAAATCATAATGGACGATCATCGGGCTGCATAAGGAAAAATGGGCGAAGGCTGTCATGGCCAACCTTGATTCCAGCATGGCGCCAACCTGTAAATGAATATTGGACTGTTCGGCCATCCTTACCATTTTCAATGCCTTAAAAATACCACCCGACTTTCCTAATTTGATATTAAAGTAATCACAGGCATTTAATTGTATCAACCGTTCTGCGTCATGATCATCACCGCAACATTCGTCTGCCATAATAGGAATGGGGCTTTCTTTTTTCACTTTTGGTAACTGCATAAAATTCCACCGGGCTATAGGTTCTTCACAATGCTGAATATCATATTGGCCTAATGCCTGCAGCGTTTTAATAGCTTCATCAACGCCCCACCCCTGGTTGGCGTCAATGCGTAAGGGAATTTCATTGCCCACCGCCTCGCGAATGGCTTTTATTCTTACTATATCCAATTCACCGTTATTGCCCAGCTTTATTTTAATAGCGGGATAACCTTGTGCTTTTATCTTGATGGCATCAGCCGCCATCTTTTGCGATTCACCAATACTTACAGTATAATCGGTGATGATCGTTTTATTATTTGTTCCGCCTAAGAATTTGTACAAAGGAACACCTGCATGTTGCGAAGCAATATCATAGAGCGCTATGTCAAATGCACTTTTGATGCTGGTGTTGGCGTAGATGAGTTTATCCATGGCGATGATACACTCTTCAATGGCCAATGCGTTTTTTCCTTTTAATAGTTTGGCAAAGTATTGACCCACTGCAAAACAGGTGTCTATACTCTCCCCGTTGATCGGCATATAGGGACTGCACTCTCCAAAGCCTGTGATTCCTTCCCTGGTAATAATTTTCACCAGTACATTTTCTGCATTATCATCCTGTCCGAGAGAAGTAATAAACGGTTCTATCAGCGGTATCGAAAGTTTGTAGAGCTCAACCTGTTGAATGGTTAGTGTGTGTAAAGCCATATCGGAGATGTATGCTTGTTATTAATGAAAAGGATATTATGACTGTATTGCCCGTACGGGTAAAAAATTTGATTATTGTTTTCAATCAAAAAACTTCTTGCAATGATAAGCAATTAATTGCCCGGGTAAAATATGAAAGCCACCCGTTTTACCGGATGGCCCGTTGTATAATTTACAGGCAGTTATTTCACCAACTTCAATTCTTTAATGATATTCGATGCACCACCCAGTTTATCAATACACCAGAGCACATAACGTATGTCAACATTGATGGTCCGGTTCAGGTCTTTATCATAAGCGATCTTATGGCTCAATGCCTCATAGTTGCCATCAAAAGAAAGACCGATCAGTTCTCCATTGCCATTCAGGACAGGTGAGCCGGAGTTGCCGCCGGTAATATCATTGCTGGTAATAAATCCGATAACAAGCTCTTTACGGAGCTTATCTGCGTATTGACCAAAATCTTTAGCCTTTAGTAATTCTATTTGCCGGGCAGGAAGATCAAATTCATAATCACCTGCTATATACTTTTCCAAAATACCTTTTGACGTAGTGATATAATCGTAAAATACTGCATCCCGGGGACGATAGGACTTTACAGCGCCATAGCTCACCCGCATGGTAGAAGTGCCATCAGGATACATCATCTTTGCTTTTACTGTGTCCATTTCCATAACGCCTTTCAGGTATATTCTTCCATAGTCCATATTTTTTGCGTAGAACTGCTGGTAAGAAAACAAGTATTTACTGACATAATTATTGGTATAAAAAGCGCTCAGGTGATTAAAGGCCGGATCTGCCTGTAATACAGAAGCGTCGGGATTCGTAAGAAAAGCCTTCCATTTTGCATCATCAAAGATCATTGTCTTGCTGAAAATATCTGCTGCATATTTTTTATAGCTGGCTTCATCAGACAGGCTGCCATACTTATTTTTTAATGATCCATAAAAACCAATAGGGTGCTGTTCTTTGTCAATGTCATTATAAAACAGCATGGTTATGGCAGCAACTATATTCTGATCAGATGGTTTGTTTTCTTTTTCCAGGAACGTTTTACGGTATTCATTGGCGGCATCCCTGGCTTTCTTTACTTCAGCCTGTGTCGCATTTGTTTTTATCAGTGCATTTTCAAGTGGTATCAGGTAAGCCGATGCGAAGGCCATTAACGGGGAACCGAGTACGCCTTCGTTAATATACATACGCTGTTTGGCATATTTCCGCCACGAATTATATGCATTACTCCAATCAGTAAAAAGTGATTGGTATGCTGGCTTGCCTTTTGCCCATGCGATGAATTTTTCTTCAAAGCTTTTCTTTTGACCATAGACATCATATTTCAGCAATTGCTTTGTTTCGCCGTCATAAAATTTCCAGTAGTTGGCGATACTTCTGTAGGATGCGCCCAACTGCAATTTAATAGCAGGATCTTTTTTTATTTCTTCCAGTATATATTTCATCCTTACTGCCCGCAACTTTACCAATGAAGGGTTGTTGATCTCTGTAGCCAATGCTACACCCAGTGATGATTCATAACGGTTGGTGCCACCAGGGTAGCCCCAGATCATGGCAAAGTCTCCTTCTTTAAATCCTTTGAGAGAAACCGGTAAGAACCATTTTGGTTTCAACGGTACATTCTCTGGCGAATATTTTGCAGGCTTACCTTCATCGTCTGTATAAACACGAAAGACGGAAAAATCACCAGAGTGACGCGGCCATTCCCAGTTATCAGTATCGCCACCAAAATTGCCCACTCTTTCAGGCGGTGTAACCACCAGCCGTACATCTGAGTAACGCTGGTAAACAAAAGCAAGGAACTGGTTGCCTTTGAACAAAGCGCTTACCTTTGTTTCAATAGCATTCTCCGCGTCAGCCATTCTCTTATTAATACCTGTTAGTACAGTAGTTTGTTTTTGCATTCTTTCCACGCCGCTTAATCCTTTTAATGAATCAAGTACTTCGACTGTTACATCTTCTATGCGCAATAAAAACTGGATGCTGAGCGTAGAAGGAATTTCGTCGCTTTTATTCCGGGCATAAAAACCATCGCGGAGATAATTATGATCAATCGTACTGGCTCCTGCAATAACATCATAGGCGCAATGGTGGTTGGTAAATATCAGGCCTTCGGGGCTCACCACCCCACCGCTGCAGCCGCTGCCAAAAATAATGATGGCATCTTTCAGTGATGCCTTGTTGATATTATACAACTGGTCTTTTGTCAGCTTCAAACCTTTTTTCACCATATCATTATACACCTGCTGACCAAGCAGGAGTGGCAGCCACATGCCTTCATCCGCGGCAGCTCTGAACAACAGGGATGCGGAAAGAAACAATGTGATCAGTATTTTTTTCATGTAAGATTTCCTTTAAAAACAACAAACCTACTACAAAAATTGAAAGTGGTTATGATGAAGGTCAGTACCGACCTGCTTATTAACCGCAATTGCTTTTTCAACAAAAGATCAGAAATGGCCTATATTATTTATAACTTCTGCTTAATTATACCTGTGGTTCATTCAACACTTTCCATAGCAGATCTTTCAATGGTGTAATGCCTTTGTTAGTAACGGAAGAAATAAAGATGTGAGGGATACCCGGTGGTAATTCTTTTTCGATAGCCGCTTTCAACTCATCATCCAGCATATCCGTTTTGCTGACCGCGATGATAAACTGTTTGTTCAGGAGTTCGGGATTGAATTGTTCCAGTTCATTGACCAGTATCTCAAATTCTTTTTTATGATCGGGGCTGTCAGCCGGGATTAAAAAAAGCAAGACGGAGTTTCTTTCAATATGCCGGAGAAAACGATGGCCCAGTCCTTTTCCTTCGGCAGCGCCTTCAATGATACCCGGAAGATCGGCGATACAAAAACTTTTTCCATCCCTGTATTCTACCATGCCAAGATTGGGGGTAATAGTGGTAAAAGCATAATCAGCGATCTTCGGTTTAGCAGCCGTGATGACGGATAATAAAGTGGATTTTCCTGCATTGGGAAACCCCACCAATCCTACATCAGCGAGTACTTTTAATTCCAGGACTTTCCAGGCTTCCACGCCCGGCAACCCGGGTTGTGCATATTCAGGCGCCTGGTTAGTGGGCGTAGCAAAATGACTATTACCCAAACCTCCTTTGCCACCGGGTATCCAGATTATTTCCTGCCCGTCTTCCAGCATTTCCGCTTCCTGCGCACCGGTTTCTTCATCCCTGGCGATGGTGCCCAGCGGCACTTCAATGACTACATCTTTACCTGCCCTTCCCGAGCTATTATTACCGCTACCGGCCTCTCCATCTTCCGCTACTACGGTTTTAAAATAACGAAGATGAAGCAGTGTCCATAGATTGCTGTTGCCTTTTAATATAACATGGGCGCCGCGTCCGCCATCTCCCCCATCGGGACCACCCATTGCGGTGAACTTATTACGCATAAAATGTTTGCTGCCTGCGCCACCGTGGCCACTGCGGCAAAAAATACGTATCTGATCTACAAAATTGCTTTTTTCCAAACTATTAATTTTTCGACAAGATGCAAATATACCCTATCGGCAGCCGAATTGAATTGACCGCAAATAAAATCCCCCGGCTAAGTGAATGAACACCTGGCCGGGGGAAACTATTTTATCAGAAGCAATGGCTTACGGAATAACTATTTTATTACTGAAAACCAGCTTGCTGTTGTGGTCAGTTACTTTCACAATATAAATCCCTTTGGCTGCAACGCCATTAAGGTTAACAGCGCTTACATTTCCTTTTCCGCTTATGCTGACGTTCTTTTGAGTTACCTGTAATCCCCTTGCATCTGTTACCTGGATTGTATAGTTACCGGCTTCAGCATCGGTGAACTGTACATTGAACTGGTTATTGGTAACCGGGTTGGGATACAATTGAATCTTGTTATCAGTGGCAGTAGTAGCTGCGATCAGTTCAGGAATAGCTACAGGGTTCTTAGTTCTGAGAATATTGCTGTTAGCCAGGTCTGAAGTGCGCCATGCATTGTCAGACTTAATCGCCTTAGCGGCTAATGTATTAATGTCAAGAGAATAGAGAGCCGTAGCATCCACAGCGCTGGTAACCCATACCTGGTTGTTGTTATCAACAGCAGCCCCATTTACAGTAAAATTGGCGGGCACACCGGAAATAATCCCCAGGTGGGTGGCCACTTTTGATTCAATGTTGATTTTGAATACATGATTGCGGGCGGAGAATACATAAAGGTTGCCATCATTATCAGCGATCATATCACCGCCAAAGCTGCTGCAGGAATTATGAACGGATATAGTTTTATTTTCAGCGGCATCTGCTACTGTACCGAGGTCATTAATGGTTAAAATTTTACCGGTAGTAAATTGTACCAGGTGCATACCATCATTGGTAAGTGCATAACCATTGCCATCTTCAGCGATCACCATGCGGGTGATGATATTGCTCTGATCAGCGGATTTTTGTTTCTGGCCGGAAAAGTCTTTACCGGAGACAACATAGACATTCATTGTTTTCAGGTCAATATAACGGAGCTGATCAATGAACATTGGTGTGTAGTAAAGCCTGTTATGTTTTTTATCATACGCCGCAGCGGCTACACCGGTGCCAAAGGCTGCATTGGCAAGGTTGCCAAAACGTGCATCCTGCATGGGGGCAGTGAGTTGTTTTTTAGTGGCAGCATCGTAAGGCAGCGGGTTCACATCATTACCATTCAGTATTACATCACTAAAGGCGCCGGTCTGCAGGTCAAGCTTGCGGAGAAAACTCCAGTTAGCCCCGTCTTTATTAATATCAGTTACTGCATAAGCGAAGCGGTCAGACTGGCTTTGCGCAAAATTGGCGGCGAAAAGGGTTCCCATCAGCAGGGAGAAAAAGCGTAAATTTTTACTCATAAACAAAGAGATTTTTAGGATAACTAAATATAATGGACTAGTAATTTACTACTATTCCCCGTGAGGGAAAATTATTTTTTTAATGAAAATAAGGCAGGAAAAAAGGCATTAGCCTATTTGGTTAATAGACAATTCGTTCTTTCTTTTTAGCGCATAAAATGGGCTTATGGGTAGATAGTAAATAAAAAACCCCCGCTTTATTAGCAAGCAGGGGGTGTACAACCGGGTCAATTCTTTACATCACCTGGCGATTGTAAATTTCACAGACTGCTGTTCACTGCCATTTGCTATGTGCAAAATGTATGCGCCTGCCTGCAAACGTTCAAGCCCGTTGAGCGAAATACTGTTGTTGCCTTCATATACTTTGTTTTGTTGCTGCAAAACAATTTTTCCTGAAAGATCAACTACGCTTACGCTGAGGGCAGAGCTGCCGGCTGCCTGTGAGGTAAACCTCACAGTAGCCATGCCATTAATAATAGGGGTCGGATTAATCGTAATTCCTTTTATGCTGGTTATTTCTTTTCGTATCATGATCACATCACTGTATTTAAACTGCCCATCTATATCCACCATTTTCAAACGATAGGTAAACATGGTGCCGCTGACAGCAGAAAGATCATCGGTAAACAGGTAACCCTGCCTGCTGTTCATATTACATGCTGATAGTTTAGTATCAATAGTATTATAGTCGCTGTTATTGTTGCTGCGATGGATTTCGAAATAGCTGAAGTTTTCTTCTCCTTCTGTTTCCCAGTTCAGTATCGTTTTTTGATGGAGGTAGCTGCCGGTAAAACTTACTAATCTTACAGGAAGCGCTGATTGCTGGGGAAATAAATTGCTGGCCAGGTCGGTGAGACCTGATACGTTGCTAACAAGAGCACATTGAACCGTGCCAGTTGCCGTATTCACTGTATTTTGATTGATATAAAACAGCCCGGTACTCGTAGAAATATATAAGGAACCCAGAGCGTCAAAGGCGGTACCATTTACAGAACCGCTGAAAGGATTGCCATGTTGATTTACCAGGTCCCATTTTTTTGTGAGAACAGTCGAAGCGCCATTGGGTGTACCTGTAAAAATTTGTGTGACCCCCCCATTCCCGCTGTTGCCCAAAGCATAGATAGTACCATTGCCTGAGATGCAAATATCGCCATTGAAGAAAGTGGAAACATTTCCATTGACTAATGTAACGGATGGGTCAATCACTGTTATAGTTGTTGAATTGATACCATTAGCGGTAAATTTTGCGAGATATAAAGTAGTATTGTCTCCTGCCAGTATCCAGCCAGTTCCGGATTGATCTATTGCAAGACGTACAAAGCCAAGATCATTATTATTGCTGCCATTCATATCTATTGACCCGATGATTGTTGAACCTGCCCCATTCGGATTAGTGGCATACACAGAAAGAACTCCATTATTACCACTGTAGTCGGCTGGCAAGTAATAATAATATCCGTTTGCGGATAAGCCCAAAGCAGCGGTTTGAACAGAAGGGGAGAATATTTCTCCGGGCCCGGAAATATAGGTTCCATTTAAAACGGTAAATGCTGATATGGTACTGCCTGAAGAAGAAGATGCTGCTATGTTTCCCACATTGACAGTGACAGTTGCAGACCGGGAACCACGTGTAAGTGTAAAAGTATAAGATCCTATAGCGGCTGATGAAAAAGCCACCGTTACGTTAGCGGTGTTTAAAGATTGAGAATACGATCCGATAGTAACGCCAATAGCAGGAGAAACGCTCCATACATACGTGCCGCTATTTCCCCAGTCTGCGGATAACCTGTTAAGGGATATAGAAACAGTACCGGGGCCAAAGGGTCGTATTACGTTTTGCGGACTGGCGGATACATTTTGCGCAGATAATTCAGTAGCAGGGAGAGTAAGGATTAAACATAGGCACAGAATGCCCATGAGGGTAAAATTTTTATGCATGCTCAAGGGTTTAATTGACTACGATCAATTGTTATTGAGGGTACGAAAAAAATAATACAGGGATTTACCTGAGATTTCCTGAAAGGATCGGTTGGATAAAAAGATCAGAGGGTGCGGAAAATTTTTCTATAGAGATATTAAATATCTAAAAGGTTGCAAATGTAGGAGAATAAAGTTAGCGATGAGCAGCGCTATTAACGGTGTATATGTTTGCAGGTATGAATCAGGTTATAATATTTTTATTTGTGGAAAACTAATAGCTATTTATTGTTCTTCCATGTCAGGTAAGTATCCTTCTGTTGCTGAATGAATGGTGGAATGTCTCTTAATGGTTCAATTGCTTGCCAGTTTTTGTGCATCTGACCGGGCAATGCCTGGTATAATTGGGTGCCTTCCGTTTTCCAGGCTATCATTTCATCGCTTACTTGTTTAATAATACGGCCAGGATTGCCAACTATTAAGCTCCGGGCCGCAATTTTTTCTCCTTCCCTGATCAATGTTAGCGCACCTGCTATACATTCGTCTCCCATGTCCACATTATCCATTATCACGCTGTTCATACCGACCAGGCAATTTTTCCCGATGGTGGCGCCATGAATAACAGCGCCATGACCAATATGTGCACCTTCTTTTAGTAATACAGTAATGCCGGGAAACATGTGAATAGTGCAATTCTCCTGGACATTGCAGCCATCTTCAATAATGATCTGTCCCCAGTCGCCGCGAAGGGCAGCGCCGGGGCCGATATAACAATTTTTGCCAATGATGACATTACCCGTCACTGCCGCCTGAGGATGAATAAAAGATGTTTCATCAATAACGGGAGTATATCCTTCAAATGAATAAACCATTAAAGTGATTGATCTGGTTTAGGTAAATATTCCTTGTTTTTTTCCGGGCCCCTTTTAATTCGTTTTATTATAGCTATCGCGCCCCAGATGATCCCGACCGTTCCAATAATGGCAATAGCAACAGCTACTCCTTCCGCCCCACTGCAAGCGATACTGCATGCCAATGCTGCGAGTAAAAAAAACAAGCCCACGGCGGCGATAATAGTTAATATGATCAACAACGCTTTATCTCCGTTATCTTTTTTACCCGAAATTTTTGCTGCTGTAAATATTTTCAATTGTTTTTTAAATTCCTGTTTCAGTATCCTTTTTTCTTTTTTAGTAAGCGATTTTTTATCCCTGTGCTGTAAGGAAGAAAGAATTTCTCCGGCGGTAGGTGGATCACTGGCAACAGTGTTACTGGCTATTAAAGAAGCTGAGTGAGGCATTGTAAAATTAGTATTGACCAGGGTACCGGTCATAACAAAAGAACAGAGAACAATCGCCAGATCGCAACATTTTTGCCGGATATAAAATTGTTTTTTTGAAAGCCCGGTAAGATAGTGGCCGGGATATAGAAAAATCGCTGCAACTAAAACGATCAAAGCGATGATACAAACGAAAAACGGGATACGGATATTCATTGCAAGCAGTGCTGATCCAATATAGAAGGCAATTGCTGCCAGTAATATTTTAATGACGATAATGGATGTTATCGCCGGGAAAGGATGATGCTTTGCCCATAAAGATATTTTTCTCATTCGATAGCAGTTAAGTTGGTTAAAAGTGTTTAACTCAGCGGCGTACCTAAGATAAGAAATGTTACGGTTGAAAATTCCGGCAAGAGTTTTTTCTGAATACTGTGTATTTGAGTAACATGTCAGTTTCCCGTTATCCTTTGTAGCTTTATTTGCCTGGTCACGGTTATATTAAAGGCTTCCCTGTACGAAAACAAGTGCCTTTGAACAGTGCTACATGATCATTCTTTTGATTGGTTACTGTTATAAGGTAAACACCCGTACTTCTACCATTATGAATTTCTTTTGCTTCAGCGGTTAACACATCACCCACATTCACTGCTTTGGTAAACGTAATGGTTACATCCAGGGCTACAGATAAATTGTTCCGGTTGTTGCAGGCAAATGCAAATGCGCTGTCGGCTAATGAAAAGGCCAGGCCGCCATGTACAATACCGAAACCATTCACCATTTCTTTACGGATCATCATTTTTATTTTACTGTATCCTTCTCTTACTTCCAGCACTTCCACTCCCATCCACTGGCTGAAGTAATCATTTTCCATCATGTGTGTTACGACGTTATTGGCTAATGCAGCGGCACTCATAGAAAGATTATTAAATGATTATTCTCCTTTGAACTTCGGTTGACGTTTTTTCAAAAATGCATTCACGCCTTCTTTATAATCGGCGGTCTGCGCCGATCTTTGCTGAAAAACATCTTCATCCTGTAACTGGTCTTCAAATGTGTTGGTAAAAGAAATATTCAACAGCTTTTTTGTATAGGCCAAACCCCTGGTAGGCATTTGGGATAAGGTAACGGCGATCTTCATGGATTCATCCGCAAATGTTTCATCCGGGAGAATTTTATACAACATGCCCAACTTTTCCGCATCTATGGCAGATACTTTTTCTCCCAGCATCATCAGCGCTGAAGCTTTTTGCCAGCCGATCAACCTGGGTAAAGTATGCGTGCCGCCGCTATCGGGTATTAAACCAATTTTTGAAAATGCCTGGATAAAGGAAGCTGATTGTGCAGCTACGACTATATCGCAACACAAAGCAATATTGGCGCCGGCGCCAGCCGCTACTCCGTTTACTGCGGCTACCACGGGTTTTTCCAGTCTTCGTATTCTGGTAACAATCGGGTTGTAATGTTCAGATAAGATCACATTGAACCCGGAGCATCCCGGATCAGTTAATTCAGCAAGATCCTGCCCGGCACAGAAACCTTTACCTGCACCGGTGATATAGACACAGCGAACTTCCTTATTTTGACATTCATCCAGTTTTTGCTGCAATAGCAAAGCCATTTCACGGTTGAATGAATTGAGTTTATCAGGACGGTTGAGTGTGATGATCCCGATATTGTTTTTTATTTCAAAAAGGATAGAAGTCATTACATGGGATTTTTACCAAATCTAAAATCTTATTCCGATAATATTGGAACTGCAATCAGTATTTAACTCAATGACATTTAAAATAATCAAACGGCTCTTTGCAATCATCACATTTATATAATGCTTTGCAGGCGGTACTGCCAAACTCACTGATGCGGCGTGTATGATAAGAATTACACTGGGGGCATTGCACTGCTTCATCAGCCGCAAATAATTTATTACTGCAAACCTGTTGTATTGGATTAGGGGGAGCAATACCGTATTGTTTCAGTTTTCTTTTACCTTTTTCACTCATCCAGTCTGTTGTCCAGGCAGGAGATAAAACCTGGGTGATCTTTTGTTTTTTGAAACCAAGCGTTGATAATAGAATGCGGATATTCATAGTAATTGTATCCATTGCAGGGCACCCGGAATAGGTAGGCGTAATAATTACTTCTATCCCATCACCATTGATGACAATATCCCGTACAATGCCAAGGTCAATTATGCTTAATACAGGCACTTCCGGATCTTTTATTTCTTCCAGGCAGGCGTAAAGCGTTTTTTTATCAATCGTAACGGTTGTCATTTTATTTACCATTCAGAGCCGGGATAGGCTCTTTGCAGGTATTGAAGTTCTGTAAGTATATAGCCCATATATTCAGTATGTCGTCCCTGTTTGCCACCTTCCTGCATAAATGTTTTTCCAGGAAAAGCTAAAGTGGCTTCATTAAATATCTCTTTTACTTTATCAAGCCAGGGATCTTTCAGTTTACTAATATCAATGGCTGATTCTTTTTCATAGTCCGCGGCAACAAACAATTCGCCTGTATATTTCCATAATTCATCAATAGCCCTCAACATACGCTGATGACTTTCTTCTGTTCCATCACCAAGACGGATCACCCATTCACTGCTCCAGCGGAGATGATACGTTACTTCTTTCAACGATTTTTCGGCAATGGCAGCCAGTTGTTTGTCTTCGCTTGTTTGCAACTGCTGGTATAATAAATATTGGCAGTTGCTGAAAAGGAACTGCCGGAGAATAGTCTGGGCCCAGTCGCCATTGGGTTGTTCCACCAGCAGGCAATTTTTAAATTCTCTTTCTGTTCTTAAATAGGCCAATGAATCTTCTGTAACCTCACCCCCAACCCTCTCTCCGGAGGGAGAGGGGGCGGCTTTCGAACCCTCTGGCTTTTTTGATTCATTGATTAACTGTGCAGCATATTGATAAAAATTTCTTGCCTGTCCCACGAGGTCAAGTGAAATATTGGTAATAGCAATATCTTGTTCCAGGATGGGTCCGTGTCCGCACCACTCGCTGTTGCGCTGACCAAGGATCAAAGCATTATCGGCAAGATGAAGAACATAGTTTATAAGAGAATCCTGGTTCATTAAAATCATTTATATCAGCGTAATCAGCGGTTACATGTGCTTTACTTCATCCGGCAAATCATAAAATGTAGGATGGCGATATACTTTGTCAACAGCAGGTTCATACAACTCACCGGCCTCTTCAGGATTAGAGGCAGTGATATCTTTACTTTCTACTACCCAGATACTCACCCCTTCCATTCTTCTTGTATAAACATCCCTGGCATTTTCAATAGCCATTTGTGCGTCGGCTGCATGTAAACTGCCTGCATGTTTATGATCCAATCCCTGTTTGCTGCGGATAAAAACTTCCCAGAGCGGCCAATCACTTTTTGTGTCTTTAGATACAATATTTCCGCCTGTTTTGTCTTCGGGAATGTCTCCGTAATAAAATTTTCTAAGTAAGATATTCATTACAAAAAGTTTTTTAAATATCATGCTGCTGCTAAAGCCCCTCCTTTGGAGGGGTTTGGGGAGGTCTTTCTTTTCTTTGCAAAAGCCGCCGCCGCCTCTCTTACCCATTCGCCTTCTTCCCAGGCTTTTTTTCTTGCCTCTAAACGCTGTTTATTGCAGGGGCCATTACCTTTTACCACACTCCAGAATTCTTCCCAGTTGATCTCGCCAAAATCATAATGCCTTCTCTCTTCGTTCCATTTTAATTTATCGTCCGGCAGCGTCATGCCTAATATTTTTACCTGTTCTGCGATCATGTCCACAAAATTCTGGCGCAACTCATCATTGGTCTTTCTTTTTATTTTCCATTTCATGCTTTGGTCACTGTTGGTGCTTTCACTGTCTTTAGGCCCAAACATCATCAGGGAGGGCCACCACCAGCGGTTGATAGCATCCTGGCACATCTCTTTTTGTTCTTTTGTACCTCTGGATAAAACCAATAATGATTCAAAACCCTGGCGCTGGTGAAAACTTTCTTCTTTACAGATCCGAACCATTGCACGTGCATAGGGGCCGTAAGAAGTCCTGGTCAGCATCACCTGGTTCAGGATAGCCGCACCGTCAACCAACCAGCCGATAGCGCCGATATCGGCCCATGTTATGGTTGGGTAATTAAATATGGAAGAATATTTTGCTTTTCCGCTATGCAGGTCATTGATCGTTTCTTCTCTTGTTATACCCAATGTTTCGCAGGCTGAATATAAATACAGACCGTGCCCCGCTTCGTCCTGTACCTTGGCCAATAATATCGCCTTTCGTTTTAGTGAAGGCGCCCTTGATATCCAGTTGCCTTCGGGTAACATGCCTACGATCTCGCTATGCGCATGCTGGCTGATCTGCCTTATGTTTGTTTTTCGATATGCGTCGGGCATCCAGTCTTTAGGCTCAAGTTTGACCTCTTTATCTATTTTATCCTGGAATATTTTTTCCAATTCCTGAACGGACATGGCAAGATGATTTATTTACAAATTTACGAAGACCTAACGGCTGTAAGTACTCTTTTTAGCCGTAAATATTCTTATATGAGGACAAAAAAAATTTCATCCTGGAAAGGATCATGCTTTTTTTCTGAGAATTATTCTACCTTGCTCTTGTTTATTTTTCGCTTGTTAACTAATACTACCTATACGATTGCCTGCAAACGAGCAACATACAACAGTTCAGTTGAAAGAACTGCAGAACAGAGTTGCCAGTGGAGATGAGAACGCTTTTACAGAGCTTTATCTTCATTTTGGTAAAAAGCTGATCTTATTTGGTGTTTCATTAGTACGTTCTAAAGAAATAGCTGAAGAGTTGGTAGAGGATGTATTTGTAAGGTTGTGGGCCAACCGGCAGGGTATAAGCGGGATTGATAATCTTACCGTCTATTTATATGTCGCTGTAAAAAATAAGGCGTTGAATAAGCTTTCTCAAAAAGCACAAGAACTGGTAGCTGCGCCTTTTGACTACCTGGATACCACCATGAACGAGTTTGCTGCTGACCCTTACGATATGATGATCACTTCTGAAATGATGGCGCAGATGCAGCATGCCATTGAAGCATTGCCCCCCCGCTGCAAAATGATATTTAAACTGGTAAGGGAAGACGGCCTTAAATATAAAGAAGTAGCCGAGATACTGAACATATCGGTAAATACAATAGATGTACAAATGGCTATTGCGGTAAAAAAGATATGCACCGCCCTCCATATAGACAAACCGGGAAATTTTCATCACCCGGTTCCGGCTGGTAAAAGAGAATTATAAAAAAATTATCCTTTCACTTAGTAGATAGGTTTCATTTGCCTGTCCTTAATAGGACAACGACGAATGCTGCATGGATTCCCCGGATAAAATATGGCACCTTATCGCCAGGGCCTTAAATAATGAAGCTTCCTCCCGGGAGCAGCAAGAACTAATGGAGGTTCTCCGCCAGGATGAATTATTACAACAGCAGTACGATCTTTTAACCCGCATCTGGAAAGAAAAAGAAACACATTTAGAGAACGAGGATAATAATGATGCAGCCCGAAATACTATTTCCAGGATCATCAATAAAGCAGAACTCGAAGGAAGGTATATCGGACCCCCGGTACTAAAAAGCCGTTTGAAAAGAAGAAGAGTATGGCTGGCAGTTGCTTCTGCGGCAATTATATTGTTTGCCGGTTGGTTGTTGAAAACAAGCCCATCCCCTGTAAAAGAAGAAACAAAACAGGAAGCCCTTGAGGCCCGGAAGGGGAGCCGCTCAAGATCTTTATTGCCCGACGGAACTACGGTATGGCTTAATGCCGGCTCCAAACTTTATTATGAAAATGATTTTACCGGGTCCACCCGTGAAGTAAGACTGGAAGGAGAAGCTTTTTTTGATGTAGTAAAAAATCCGGACCAGCCTTTCATTGTGCATACTTATGGTATAGATATAAAAGTGCTGGGAACCGCTTTTAATGTAAAATCTTACCCGGAAGATAAAACAACCGAGACCACACTGTACCGCGGTTCAGTAAGGGTTTTCCGGGAGGAAGAGCCTGAAGCAAAGGCTATTCAATTAAAGCCAAATGAAAAACTCATTCTTCCCAGGCAAGCAGCTAATAAAGCTTCGTCATTGTCTGAAGATGTGAAACCCACAACAACTGCTAAAGAAATACCTGCAAGCTTCACCATTGCGCATATAGACAGCACAAAAAAAGAAAATGAACGTTTTGAAACAGCCTGGCTTTACAGCCGTCTCGAATGCCGGGCAGATAGTTTTGAAGAACTGGCAAGAAAACTTGAAAGATGGTACAATGTCACTATCGTATTTACAGATGAACAAGTAAAGCAATTAAGTGTTACCGTAATTTTTGAAAATGAAACAGTTGAACAGGCTTTTGCCGCTTTGAAAACCGGGTTTCCCATTACCTATAAAATAAATAACCATGAAATATCTGTTGGATCATCTCAATAAACTTCACCCAAAATAGTTTCGGTCTGCCTTCTCTCTTTATAGAGAGTAAATAAAAACGGAGAATGTTGGCGCATTCCCCGTATAATAAAAAAGAAGGCTAAACGAAAATAAACTAACCTGTCACAGTCAGATTGTTTAACCCCTAATACGCTAAAAATATGAAATGTTTTTTAACGGTTATCAAAAAACCGTTGCAATCAAAAGTCCTGCTTGTTATGAAACTGACTTCGCTGCTGCTCCTTGTTTTTACACTTAATGTTTCCGCCAATGGTTTCGGGCAGGAAAAGATCAGTTTACGTGTGAAAAAAACGGAGATAAGTGGCGTTCTCCATTCTATTGAAAAGCAAACCAATTACAGGTTT
This sequence comes from Chitinophagales bacterium, assembly GCA_015654695.1. Classification (GTDB taxonomy): domain Bacteria; phylum Bacteroidota; class Bacteroidia; order Chitinophagales; family Chitinophagaceae; genus VBAT01. Next base: position 22,113 of record JAATGJ010000110.1, read on the forward strand.
CTCTACAATGATAAGCTCGATGACATCCGCGAAAAAGTAACTATAAATGTAAAAGAAGCGGCGTTGGCGGAGGTACTGGCTCTTTTGCTCGACAAAACACGGTTGTTGTACCAGGTAATGGACAACAACCTGATCGTTATTAAAGAAAACCCCAATGCGCCACCACGTATCCCCGATGTGGTAATACGGGGAAAAGTAACCGGTGAGGGTGGTGCGCCGATGGCAGGAGCATCTGTAATAGTAAAAGGTACCACTACAGGAACTACTACTAATAACGACGGTTCCTTTAGCATCACTGTACCGGATGCCAATGCTATACTGCTGATCTCTTCGGTTGGCTACGACCAGCAGGAAATTGCCCTTGAGGGAAAAACTGAAATAAGTATTGCATTGGTTGCTTCTACAAAGGTGATGGAGCAGGTGGTAGTGGTAGGTTATGGTACACAAAGAAAAATAGATGTGACAGGCACTGTAACGCAAGTACGGGGCGAAGAGATTTCAAAACAACCTGTCATGAACCCAATCAGTGGTTTGCAGGGAAAAGTTGCGGGTGTTCAGATCACCAATAATGGAGCGCCTGGTTCATCACCACAAATAAGAATCCGGGGTGTAGGTACCGTGTATGGTAATGCGAATCCTCTTTATGTTGTAGATGGCGTTTGGTATGATGATATCAGCTTTTTAAATCCTGCCGATATTGAGAACATGAGTATTTTAAAAGATGCATCCTCTGAAGCTATTTATGGTATCAGGGCTGCCAATGGGGTGGTGTTAGTTACTACTAAAAAAGGACGAAATGCTCAGGCAGTTGTAAACTATAATGGATATGTGGGTAATCAAATAGTCACTAACCAGGTTAAAATGGCAAACGGGCCCCAATATGCTCAGATGGTTAATGAATTGGACGCTATTGGCGGTATTGCAGGCAGGTATACAGATCCAAACAGGTATGGAACTACGGATTGGTATCACCAGGTTTTGAGAAATGCTCTTACTACCAATCACCAGGTTTCAGTTACCGGCGGCACGGAGAGATCTTCTTATAATTTCTCTTTGGGTTACTTATTGCAGGATGGTATCGTGGAAGACAATAGGTTTGAAAGATATACAGCAAAATTGCAAAATGATTTTCAGCTATTCAGTCCTTTAAAAGTAGGATATGTTGTTACAGGTTCTATGAATAAATCAACAGATATACCGGGAAGTATTTTTCACCAGGTATATTCCGCTGTGCCAATAGTGCCGGTTTATTATGAAGATGGTACTTACGGCGATCCCAATGATTTCAGTGTTACAAGTTCTGCAAATTTTAACCCCCAGGTAACGCTCGATTTCTTTAACCAGAAATCAAAGAATTACAGGGTAACAGGTACTGTATATGCTGACTTGAAATTTGCAAAACATTTTACTTTCCATACAAATGTCGGCGGGGATTTCGGACAAAACGAAGTAAGGAACTATAATCCGGTATATGTTGCCACACTTGTACAACGTAATGCCACAAGTAAATTGTCTCTTACCGACGGCAGAACAAGAAACTGGATCCTGGAAAACACACTTACCTATGATAACCGTTTTGGTGATCATAATGTAAAAGTGCTTGTCGGGCAGGGAGCACAATCATATAGCTACAGGGAATCAACAGCTTCAGCCGAAAACATACCCAACAACAGCGAAGGCGATTATTATTTATCGTTAGGCACAAACAGGAACGTTACAGATTTTGGTTCAATAAATAAGGTGTCATCTTATTTTGGAAGAGTGAATTATTCTTTCCAGAACAAATATTTGCTTACTGCCACTATCAGGGCTGATGGATCTTCCAAGTTTTCCGAGGATAACCGGTGGGGATATTTTCCTTCAATAGGCGCAGGCTGGATTATTACCAATGAAAAATTTATGGGTAACCAGAAAATATTTGATAACCTTAAACTGCGCGGCAGCTGGGGTAAAATCGGAAACATGTCGGTTCCGGCAAACCTTTCTGTTCTTAAGGTTACCCAAACTCCTCAACTTATTTATGTGGGAGGAAATGGAACTACTGCTCCCGGCGCTAATATTAATACAATAGTACCACCTGCAACATATTGGGAAAAAGGAGTTGGTACAGATATAGGATTGGAAGCAAGCCTGCTTAAAAACAGGTTGTATGCAGAAATCACATTTTATAACAGGAAAACCGAAAATGCCATTTTTGATATTCCTATTTTGGGATCCCTGGGAACTTCCGGTAGTACTGTGACTGGCAACCAGGCAACTTTCCAAAACCGTGGTATTGAATTCCTCGTGAACTGGAAGGACAATGCATTTAATAACAAATTGACCTATTCTTTAAGCGCTAATCTTGGTATTAACAATAATAAGGTTCTTGATGTTTCTACCGGTACAAATCCTATTTACCAGGCAGTAGGTACCACAGGGTCTAATAACTGGAATACAAGAACAATGGCAGGACAACCGATAGGCCAGTTTGTAGGTCTTCACGTGATCGGAGTTTTTCAATCCGCTGCTGAAGTTCAAAGCTATGTTTCTAAAAACGCTGTTGTTCTCATGCCTAATGCGAAGGCTGGTGATTTAAAGATGGCCGATATTAATGAAGATGGAGTGATAGATGATAAAGACCGTGTGGTATTAGGAAATCCCAATCCGAAATACACATTTGGATTTAATACCAGTTTTACTTACGAACAATTTGATTTGTCTTTGGATTTCCAGGGTATTGCCGGTGTAGAAATTTATAATGCTAATCTCGCTCTTCGTTATGGTACAGAAAACTTCACTGAGGATGTTTATAACAATCGCTGGCACGGTTCGGGCACTTCAAATACTTATCCTTCGGTTTATTTCGCGGGTGGGCAAAATCCAAGATCTAATTCATTTTATGTAGAAGACGGAAGCTATCTCAGGGTAAGAAATGTACAGTTGGGCTATACGCTAAGTTCAGGTTTGACCAGCAGGTGGAAGATCAGTAAACTACGGGTATTTGCCAATGCACAGAATCCTTTAAATTTTTTCAAATACAGAGGATTTAGTCCCGAAGTGGGTGGTTCTCCCACCAGGGCAGGCGTAGATGTGGATGTATATCCATTATATGCCACCTACAATTTTGGTGTTAACCTTACTTTTTAAACAACTAATTAATTGAATTATGAAAATGAATAATAAAATAATAGCTGTTTTGGGAATAGGGGCACTATTTCTAATAGCAAGCTGTAAGAAAAATTTTTTAGATGTTCCTCCCCAGGGCCAGCAACCTGCGGAACAATTCTGGACATCTGAAGGAGATGCGACGAAAGCCGTAAACTCAATTTATGCAAACTTAAGAGGCTGGACCGAAGTAGCATTCGCACCGATTGCTCTTGAAAGTCTTGGTTCAGATGATACCGAAACCGGGAGTGACCCTTCCGATGGCTCGGTTCCGTTTATGAACACTTATAACAATTTTACTGTTACTTCTACACAAGGGCAGTTATCGGATTTTTGGATTGGAAGGTACCAGACCATTAATCTGTGTAACCAGGTTATTGATAACATTCCTGCAATTAACATGGATGCTAATCTGAAGGCGCGATATATAGCTGAAGCAAAATTTATCAGGGCGTATGAATATTTTAGATTAGTTCGTGCTTTTGGAGATGTTCCGCTCAGATTACATTTACCTAAAGATGCGTCTGAATATAATATTCCAAGAACACCTAAGACAGAGGTATGGGCGGCTATAGAGCAGGATCTCACTGATGCTGCAGGTATTTTACCTAACAGCTACACCGGTGCGGATGTCGGCAGAGCTACAAAAGGCGCTGCACTTTCTTTTCATGCAAAAGCGGCCCTATACCAGGCTAAATGGGCGGATGTAAAAACATATACCGACCTGGTAGCAGGCTTAAGTATTTATTCTTTGTTTTCGAATTATGAACAACTTTTCAGAATACAAAATGAAAATAATACTGAATCTGTTTTTGAAGTTCAGGCTAAACACATTCCCGGCAATTGTGATGCATCAAATTCTCAATACTCGCAGGTGCAGGGTGTAAGAAGCGTTGCCCGTGGCGGATGGGGCTTCCATGTGCCCACGACCGATCTTTCAAACGCATACGAAGCCGGTGATCCAAGAAAAGATGCTACCATTATTTTCCGGGGAGAAACAACACCACAGGGCGATGCCATTCCGGCCGGCGTTCCCAACCCCATGTACAATCAAAAATCGTATGTTCCTTTTACTGATCCGAATAACCAGGATTGCAATGAAGGCGCTGATCAAAATATACGTGTAATGCGTTATGCGGAAGTTCTTTTAATGAATGCCGAAGCAAATAACGAATTGGGGAATACGGCACTTGCATTAGCATCCCTTGAGAAGGTAAGAGCAAGGGCAAGGGCCGGCAATAATTTAATTCTTCTTCCCATAACAACCACAGATAAAGCTGCTTTACGAACTGCTATCTGGAACGAGAGAAGAGCAGAATTAGCCATGGAATTTGACAGGTATTTTGATGTAATACGCCAGGGGAGAGGACTAATTGTATTTGGAGCCATGGGTTGGAAGGCAAATAAAAATGAAGTATGGCCTGTCCCGCAAAGTGAAATTGATTTGAGTGCGGGTACATTGATACAAAACCCGGGATATTAATTTTTTAAAACTTCAAATTATGATCATGAAAAAAATATTTATAAAAAATAGCTTACCGCTACTGGCGATTTGTGTTGTGCTTTTAACCTCCTGTTATAAAAAATTTGATACGGGCTCGTATCAACCTGCGTTTACTGTTAATGGCTATACTTCAGTAGCTGAAATAGGAGCTGGCAGCCTGGTTGGCTATTGGGCTTTCAATGGTAGCTATGTGGATAGCGTTTCAAATACAGCAGCAACAGGAGTCAATACCAGTTTTACCGGCGGTTTTAAGGGCCAGGCTTTGCAAGGCTCTGCGAACGGCTATGTGATTTCAGATCTGCCAAATGCTATTAAGAACTTAAACAGTTTCACCATTGATTACTGGCTGAACAGTCCTATAAACAGTACCGGCATTTTAGCTCCGATTGTCATTTCACGTACGGATCAATTTTGGGGAGCCTTAGATATGTTTTTTGAAAACGGAAGCACTGCTGCAAGCGGAAACTTAAAAGTACATTTCAACGGGCAAACTGAAGTATGGTTTACGAATGGGTTCATTTCAAATCCGTGGGGTACATGGCTCAATATCGGGCTTACTTATGATGCCGCAAGTTCCACATTTATCTTGTACCAGAACGGAACTAAAGTGGCAAGCCAAACAGCGACAGGATTGGGTAATCTTGTATTTCCGGCTACAGCAACTAAACTCATTTTTGGCACAGAACAATTTCAAACTTCACCAAGTTTGGGAACTGCAGGAGGTGCCCAGGGTTGGGCAAGTTACCTTACAGGGCAGATGGATGAAGTGAGAATTTATAACAAGGCATTGAGTGCCTCAGATCTGCAGGCGTTACTTGTTTTGCAGGGTAAAGGGAAATAAAATTTGTTCATTAATTTATCAATCGTCTATTATGAAAAATAGCATCTATATTTTATCGTTTTTTTTGCTGGGTTTTGGGGTTTCAGGTTGCAAAAAAACAGGGAGCGATAGTGGCATAAAAGTCACTCCTGCTCTGCCAGCAGTCACCACTACAGCAGCTACCAATATAAATGGTACCAATGCAACTGTAGGCGGCAATATTACTAATGACGGTGGCTCAATAGTTACTGAAGCCGGTATTTGTTATAATACTGTAAGCGGAGTGGATACTTCGAAAAATAAAACACCTAATTATACAATATCAGGAAATTTTTCGGTCCCCTTAAGCAACTTATCATTGCTTACAACATACTATTACAAGGCGTATGTAATAAATGAAAAGGGAATTGCCTATGGTGAAGAAAAATCTTTTTTTGTTCCCGTAAATGGATACAACTCTTCCTCACAGGTGGCGGCTGCTAATTTAGCGGCGTATTGGGCATTTAATGGTGGTTATGTGGATAGTGTTTCCAGCACAGCGGGCACCCCTAATCATGTAACAGCAATAAGTTTTGTGTCGGGAAAAATTGGCCAGGCCGTGCAGGTCGCCAGCCCGGGTTATATAAATTCAAATGTAACCAGCACTATAGCAAATCTAAAAAGCTTTACAATGGTTTGCTGGATCATGCAACCATCAAGTTTAGCCAGCGGCCCCACTACCTACATGCCTTTTTCATTGAACCAGGCTGGATATTCATGGGAGCAAACGAAATTTTTCATGTTGTTTGATACCCATGATAATGCATCGAATTCTCTTGGTAAAGTTTGCTTAATGGATCAATGGTTTGACCAGGGCCAGGTATGGCCCAGAATGTTGGACGGCCATGGGCACCAGATAGCTATCTCATTCGATGGCAATACAGGAGCGTTAAGAGTTTATATAGATGGAACTTTGTTACCGCAAAGCAGTACCACCACCTTTGCTCCGCAAACAAACTTTGGGACTGCCGATAGCTTTACTTTAGGCGGCCCTAATGATGCTACCAATACTGCAAATGGCTGGATGAATGCTTTAAGTGGAAATTTAGATGAGTTCCGGGTTTTCAACAAAACCCTCACCGTTGCTGAAATACAGTCATTGTATGCTTTGCAAAGCCATGGCTTGTAGTAATAGAAAATTATTGTTCGAATTATAAAATAAGGGTGCATACTATTATTTCTGAACTTGTAATAATTTGTGCACCCTTTATTTTTTCTGATTTTTACAGGTTTCTTTTTTGTTTATAAGCCAATCCCAAAGACAAACCTGAGAAGTAAGATTTTTGGTATCTACAATAAGTAAATCATGAGCGAAGTAAGAAAAAGTGAGAAAGTATTCAACAACATAGCTGTATGGATCGTCCTTTTGATGGCTTTTTTTATTCAATGCAAAAAATCGTCAACTTCTCCTCCACAGCCTCCACCACCGCCGCCCCCATCAAGTTTTGATGTGCTCACCCGTACAGTTAATTCTCTGACTTTTAATTCAACCCAGACTTTATACGGGATAAGCAGTAACCCGGTTATTCGGGTATCTTTTTCAGATAAGGTGGAACGAAACACAGCATCATCTGCCATATCGTATTATAATAAAACCCAAAATTCACCCGGCGTTCCTTTTGCTGTTTCATATCAAAACGATGATAGCGTTATTATCATTACGCCTTCTGCTCCTATCAGTTATTTGAGTGAATATGTTTTTTCTATTAGTACTTTATTAAAATCAGTTGCCGGAAAGTCTTTATCAGGCAGGGTGGACCTCGACTTTATTACTCAGATTGATTCAGCCAGAAAATTTCCGGTTATTTCTGATAATACATTGCTTGATCTTATACAGCAACAAACGTTTAAATATTTCTGGGATTTCGGGCATCCTGTTAGCGGGCTGGCCAGGGAAAGAAATACATCGGGTGAAACGGTTACATCCGGCGGCTCGGGTTTTGGTATCATGGCAATCGTTACAGCTATCAACAGGGGTTTTATTACAAAAGCGCAGGGACTCGCAAGAATGCAAACCATTGTTGGCTTTTTAAAAAATACCGCACAAAAATTTCATGGCGCCTTTCCTCATTGGCTGAACGGGACAACCGGCGCTGTTATTCCATTCAGTACAAAAGATAACGGGGCCGACCTTGTAGAAACTTCTTATTTATTACAAGGTCTTCTTTGCGCCCGGCAATATTTCAATGACGCTGGCGCTGCGGAAACAACTTTACGAAATGATATTAACGCAATATGGAATGGTGTAGAATGGAACTGGTTCAGGCAGGGCACGCAAAATGTTTTGTACTGGCACTGGAGCCCCGGCTATAACTGGGAAATGAATATGCCAATAAGGGGGTGGAATGAATGTCTGATCACTTATGTATTGGCTGCTTCTTCCACCGCATTTGGGATACCCGCTATTGTTTATACCAACGGATGGAAAGGGGCCACGGGTTTTGTAAATGGTAATACTTATTATGGTTACCAGTTGCCATTAGGCCCGGCACAGGGCGGCCCGTTATTCTTTGAACATTATTCTTTCCTGGGAATTAACCCTAATGGGTTAAGCGATGCCAGCACCAACTATGCTACACAAACAAAAAATCATACACTGATCAATTACACGTATTGTAAATTTAATCCCCGTGGTTATTTCGGTTACAGAGATTCTGTATGGGGATTAACAGCCAGTGATATTCCCAATGGCTATACAGCAAGCTCCCCGACAAACGATGTAGGTGTTATTGCACCCACTGCCGCTATTTCATCTTTACCTTACACACCCAGTGAGTCAATGGCGGCGTTGAAATTTTTCTATTATGTACTGGGAGATAAAATATGGAAAGAGTATGGGTTTGTGGATGCGTTTTCTTTAAAAGATTTATGGTTCGCCAATTCATTCCTGGCCATTGACCAGGGACCCATCATTGTAATGATAGAAAATTACCGGAGCGGCCTGTTATGGAATTTATTTACCAGTTGCCCGGAAGTGAAAGCAGGAATGACGTCACTTGGTTTTTCCGCACCTTATTTGTAAACAGGATTGTTTTAATTTATTAAATCAATATAAGATGAAGGGTAAGGTTATTGCCATAGCATTTTTTGTATGTATTGCGGCCTGTTCAACAGCACAAAATAATCAAACTATTAAGCGGCCCGCTAATCTTTCGGATTCCTCCCTGCTTGACCTGGTACAAAAACAAACCTTCAGGTACTTCTGGGATTTTGCTCATCCTGTCAGCAATCTTTCAAGGGAAAGAAGTAACGTAGCCTATAATTATGGCAATGAAGTAGTGACTATTGGCGGCACTGGTTTTGGTGTGATGTCTGTTATTGTAGCTGCAGAACGAAAATGGATAACAAGAGATACCGCCGCGAAGTTTTTATTGAAGATGGTAAACTTTTTACTCCAATCTGATTCCTATCACGGGGTATTTCCCCATTGGCTGAATGGAACTACAGGAAAAACAATCCCTTTCAGCCGTAAAGATGATGGCGCTGACCTGGTAGAATCTTCCTACCTGTTCCAGGGATTGCTTTGTGCCCGGCAATATTTTAATGGCGATGCAAAAGCTGAAAGAGAATTAAGGAGCCGTATCGGCTGGTTATGGAATGATATTGAATGGAACTGGTTTACAAAAGGAGGAGAAGAAGTATTATACTGGCACTGGAGCCCCAATAATGGCTGGGCTATGAATTTTCCGGTTCGTGGCTTTAATGAGTGCCTGATCATGTATGTATTGGCGGCGAGTGGTGAAAAGTACCCGGTTAGCAGCGCTGTATATCATCGCGGCTGGGCGGAAAGTAATTTTTTTAAAAACGGCAAAGAGTTTTATGGAATAAAGTTGCCGCTGGGTTTTGATTATGGCGGCCCGCTTTTCTTTTCCCAGTATTCTTTCCTGGGATTAGATCCGCAGGAATTAAAGGACCGCTATGCTGGTTACTGGGAACAAAACAAAAATCATACACTGATCAATCATGCTTATTGTATTGATAATCCAAAAAAATTTAAAGGGTATGGAGAAAACTGCTGGGGACTAACGGCGAGTGATACCTATAATGGGTATGATGCCCATTCGCCCACCAATGACAATGGTACGATAACTCCCACCGCAGCTTTATCAGCATTTCCTTATACACCGGAGTACTCCATGAAGGCACTGAAACATTTTTATTTTGACCTGGGTGATAAGCTCTGGAGTGAATATGGTTTTATAGATGCATTCAATGAAACACAGAACTGGTATGCCCCATCTCATTTAGCCATTGACCAGGGCCCGATCATTGTGATGATAGAAAATTACAGGAGCGGCTTGTTATGGAAATTATTTATGAGTTGTCCCGAGATACAAAAGGGGTTAAAAAAACTTGGCTTTCAAAGCCCCTGGATAAAGTAAGCGGGTATGCTTTTCCAGGCATTCACAGATCGCTATTCAAAAACATATTGCTATGTTTATGAACAGTAAAGTAATGTGGTAAATTCAATAATACGTCCGGAAATGAATAACATGCTGAAAATGGGTTTTGATACAAGGAAGAAACCGGTAATAAAATATATCTGCATCGCTTTATTGCTTGCTTTGCTGGTTACCTCCTGTGATTCTCCTTCTCCAAAAACAAGAAAAGCGGTTTTTATAATTGTTGATGGTATCCCTGCTGATGTCATCGAAAGATTGGATACACCTGCATTGGATAGCATCAGTAAGGTTGGCGGGTATGCAAGAGCCCATGTGGGTGGTGAAAAGGATGGATATTCGCAAACGCCGACGATTTCCGCTGTCGGGTATAACAGTTTGCTTACCGGCACATGGGTCAATAAACATAATGTCTGGGATAACGATATCAAAGAACCGAATTATCATTATCAAAATATTTTCCGCTTTTTCAAAACTCAATACCCCGAAAAAAAGATGGCTGTTTTTTCTACCTGGCTGGACAATCGCACCCGGCTGGTAGGAAGCGATGCAAAAGAAGCCGGCAACCTTCAGCCCGATTATTATTTTGATGGATTAGAAAAAGATACTATTAAATACCCGCATGATACAGTTGCCAGGTACATTCACCTGATAGATGAAGCGGTAACAGATACGGCTGCGGCTGTCATCAGCCGGATGGCTCCTGACCTTTCATGGGTGTACCTGGAATATACAGATGATATGGGTCACCGGTATGGTGATAGCAAACAACTGGATGATGGCGTCATGATCATGGATAAACAAATGCAACGGATATGGCAGGCTATTCAATACAGGGAGAAAAACTTTAATGAAGAATGGGTCATCTATATTACAACAGACCATGGTCGCGGAGAAGGCGGTCATCACCATGGTGGGCAAAGTGAAAGGGAAAGAACAACCTGGATCGTTACTAATGCAAGAGACCTGAATGAACGCTTTCTGAAGCAACAACCGGCGATAGTGGATATCATGCCATCAATTGTTTCTTTTTTAAACATCAATATTCCAAGGGAAAACCTGATAGAAATAGATGGTATGTCATTGACAGGAAAAATATCAGCTACAGATGCGGAAGCAAGCCTGGAGAATGATGCGATTAGGATAAAATGGAAGGTGATCAATAAAGAAGGAAAAGCGAAAATATGGATGGCGACTACGAACAATTTCAAAGCAGGTGGTAAAGATGATTATAAATTAATAACAGAAGTACCTGTAGCGGATAGATCAGCTAAAATAGATATACAACAAACTCCTTCTGATTTTTACAAAATAGTCATTGAAATGCCCTATAATTTTCTGAACAGGTGGGTAGAGGTAAAAAAATGAATTGATGGAAATAAAAGAACTAACGAATGAAACGGTTGACTTGTTTGCTTACTGCTTTATTAATGGTTGGTTTTTTATTTGCACAGGTATCCAAAAAAGGGAAATATGGTGATGGCCCGGATGATGTACCTGTTACAGGCGTTGTCCGGGGATTGAGCGATGATCAGCTATTGGAAGTAGTGCAAAAACAAACCTTTCGTTTTTTCTGGCATGGCGCACACCCGTTAAGCGGCCTGGCCCTGGAACGAAGCAATACGGTACTGGCCGAACATTACTGGGATTACATCAACGAAGCATGGGATGAACCGAATTTCAGTACAACAAAATTCGGTCCTGATGCTGGCGCTATTGGTGGCACTGGGTTTGGCATCATGAGTATTATTATCGCAGTAGAAAGAGGATGGATAGGAAGAGATACTGCTGTGAGGCGATTGATCAAGATCGCTGATTTTCTCATCAACGCTGATTGTTATCATGGCATCTACCCTCACTTTATGAACGGGCGGACCGGAAAAACTATCAAATTTGACAGGCTGGACGACGGGGCTGATATTGTAGAGACCTCTTATCTGCTGATGGGATTTCTTTGTGCCAGGGAATATTTTACCAAAGAGGATGCCCGTGAGATATACCTGCGCAAAAGAATAAACCAGATGTGGGGCGCTGCCAACTGGAACTGGCACACGAACGGGCAAAATAAATTGTTCTGGCACTGGAGCCCTAACAATGGGTTTGATATGAACTTTCCTGTATGGGGATACAATGAATGCCTGATCACTTATATCATGGCGGCTTCTTCACCGCGTCATGGTATTTCAAAAGATGTATATGATGGAACATGGGTGGGAAGCTTTGGTTTTAAAAATGGTAAAGAATACTATGGCTATAAATTACCATTGGGGAATTATGATAAAGACAAAGGCGGCCCTTTATTCTTTGAGCAATACACTTTCCAGGGAATTGACCCCAATGGCCTGGAAGATTCTTTAGGCAATGATTATTTTGAACAGGGGAAAAACCACACTCTTATTAACAGGGCTTATTGCATAGAGAACCCTAATAAGTACAAAGGCTACAGTGAAAAATGCTGGGGGTTAACTGCCGGGGATAGTTATAAAGGCTATGTGGCTCATAGTCCCGAAAATGATCGCGGCGTGATACAGCCAACAGCAGCCATATCTTCAATGCCCTATACTCCCAAAGAAAGCATGGAAGCTTTAAAATATTTCTATTATGAATTAGGAAATAAAATATGGAGTCCTTATGGCTTTGTGGATGGTTTCAGTATTCATCATAACTGGTATGCAAAATCGCATTTAGCCATTGACCAGGGACCGGTCATTGTGATGATAGAAAATTACCGTACAGGACTATTATGGAAACTTTTCATGAAAATACCGGATATACAAAATGGGTTAAAGAAACTTGGATTTGAAAGCCCATGGATAAAATAAAAACGGATGTTATGAACGAAACTATTTCCAGGCAAAAATTTCTGCAGTACACGGCATCCGCAGGAGCGGTTGTATTACTTTCATCATTGGAGGGGTTTGCATGGGAAAAGCCGGAAAAGAAATTAAGAGTGGCCCTTATCGGTTGCGGCAGCGTAAGTAACAGGTATATTCCGCATCTGCAAACATCACCGCTAATTGAAATTGTAAGTTTGTGTGACATCAAATACGAGAGAGCGGTTGCGCAGGATAAACAATACAATGTAAATGCAGCTACTTACCCGAACATTGATAAGATGCTTGCCGGTGTTCCGTTTGATATGATGATTACCATCACGGATATGCAGGTTCATGGTGAATTAAATAAAAAAGCATTGCTGGCGGGTAAACATGTGTGGAGTGAAAAACCCATGGCAAACACTTATGCGGAAGGGAAAGCGCTGTTTGATCTTGCTAAAAGTAAAAAGCTCGGGATTTGGGGTGCACCTGCTGTGGTCAATAGCCCACAATTTGTATTTATGAACAAATGCATACAGGAAGGAAAACTGGGTAAGGTCGCCAGCGCCCACGGGCAGTATGGACATACGGGACCTACCTGGAGCGCCTTTTTTTATGAAAAGAATGGCGGCAGTATGCCTGATCTTGGTGTATATAACATTGCTACTTTAACAGGTTTGCTTGGCCCGGCTAAATCGGTAATGGCTATGCTGAGTATTGTAAAACCGGAACGCACAGTAGATGATAAAGGCAAAATCAAAGTGGAAGCGGAAGACAATGCGCATATACTAATGATGCATGATAAGAATGTTATCAGCCATGTAATGTGCGGGTTTAATTATTTTGATCCGCATGGTCATGAAGCAAAAGACCAGCCACTGCATTCGATCCAGATTTACGGGGATTACGGAAATCTCCGGTTGATCGGGTATGATTGGGAAACGAATGGCGTGTACCTTGATAATTCCTGGGACGAGCCCGCCAAACTTTACCAAAAGGACTCCGAAGGTTATGTATGGCAGGAGGGGGCGACTAAAATCGGGGAGGCGCTGGTGAAAGGAATTGAGCCACGCATTAATGCAGAACATGCTTTACATGTGCTGGAAGTTATTGAAGCGGCAAGAAAATCCTCTGCTACCGGAATGAAAATACATTTGAAGAGCAAGTTTCCCTGGCCGATGGTAAAATAGCAGTTTATATTTAACAGCAGAATAAAAAAGCAATGAAAGAGGATAATGGGAGTATTAAAAAATAAAAATATTGTTATCATAGGCGGCACAACCGGGATAGGATTATCCGCTGCCAAAGCCTTTATGACTGAAGGAGCGAAGGTAATAGTGATGGGAAGAAATGTTGATAGCGTTGCTGAGGCAAAAAAGGTGTTGGGAAAAAATGCTGAAGCCTTTAGCGGGGATGCCACTCTTCCGGGAACAGCAGAAAAAGCAATTGAACTTTGCCTGCAAAAAACGGGTGGCTTTGATGGCTTGTATCATGTAGCGGGTGGCAGCGGAAGAAAAATGGGCGACGGTCCCTTGCATGAATTAAGTTTGAATGGCTGGAATCAAACACTGGAATTAAATCTTACTTCATTAATGTTATCAAACCAGGCGGCCATAAAAAAATTTCTTGAATTAAAAAAAGGAGGCACTATTTTGAATATGTCTTCCGTGCTTGGATTTTCACCTTCACCTGGATTTTTTTCCACGCATGCTTATGCGGCTGCTAAATCAGCCGTTTTTGGATTCAGCAGATCAGTGGCATCCTATTATATAAAGGAAAACATTCGTGTGAATGTGATTGCGCCGGCATTGGTGGAAACGCCAATGGCCCAAAGGGCAGCCAGCGATAAAAGTATTTTGTCGTTCATTAAAACAAAACAACCTTTGGATGGAGGAAGAATCGGGAAACCAGGAGACCTGGATGGCCTGGCGGTTTATTTTATGAGCGATCAATCGGGATTTACAACAGGACAGGTAGTAGCTGTAGATGGTGGCTGGAGCATCAGTGAAGGATAATCAAACTATAATGACAAATGCAATTGGAATAGACCTGGGAGGTACAAGGATCAAAGCTGCAGTGATAGACGCTGAAGGAAACATTTTGCATCAATTGTTCGCAGCTACGGATGACAACGAATGGTCAGCGGGCGCCGCCTGGAAGAAGGCGGTGGCTGAAACCGTAAAGAGCCTGAAAAAAGAATTGAATGGAAATCTTATCTCTGTGGGTATTTCGGCGCCTGGCCTGCCGGATGAGAACAATCGTTGCATAGCCTTTATGCCGGGTCGTATGCAGGGGCTGGAGAATTTTATGTGGAAAGAATTTTTAAATGAGCCGGCCTATGTTTTAAACGATGCTGTAGCTGCTTTGATGGCTGAAGCAAAATTTGGCGTAGCAAAAAATAAAAAAAATGTTGTGATGGTCACTCTTGGAACGGGCGTTGGCGGCGCTATTTTAATTGATGGCAAATTATACCAGGGGGCCTTTAATAAAGCGGGTCATATAGGGCATACAGCTATCAATGATGATGAAGATTGTGATGTAACGGGAATGCCGGGCAGCCTGGAAGAATGTATCGGCAATTATACCGTTGGAAAAAGGAGCAATGGGAAATTTGCTTCCACCTATGAACTGCTGGATGCTTACAGAAATGGTGATCAGTTTGCAAAAGAAGTTTGGTTGAAATCAGTAAGACGGCTGGCCATAGGTCTTTCTTCTGTTTCTAATTTTGTTTCCCCGGAAGCGATCATATTAAGCGGCGGAATTACGCAGGCAGGTGATGACTTGTTCGAGCCATTGAAAGAATACATGAATAAATATGAATGGCGCCCCGGCGGTAATAAGGTAGAAATTATGAGAGCAAGTTATGGAGACCTGGCTGGCGCTATCGGTGTGGCCAGTTATGCTATGAGTAAAGATCACTCATAAAATGATTTACTATGAGTATGTATCATGGCTTCCGGCAGGCTAAACATTTTAAAATTATTGATGAATGGATGAAAAAGTAACAATAATAGAAGAGTATTTGCGGAAATGCGAACAAATTATTCATAAGATCAGTGAACAGGAAAATGAAATAAAAAAAGCGGCGGGCTGGTTTGCTGAAAGCATACTGGCCGGGAGAATGGTTCATGTATTCGGTACAGGCCATAGCCGGATAATGGTCGAAGAAATGTGGCCGCGTTATGGGTCTTTTCCAGGCTTCAATCCCATAGTTGAACTATCGCTGACCTATCATAACAATGTAGTGGGCGCCAATGGTCAGCGGCAGGCTATGTTTTTGGAAAATGTTCCGGGGCTGGCTGAAAGAATTCTGAGAAACTTTGGTTTGTCGGAAAAAGATTGCGCATTCATCATTTCATCAGGCGGCACCAATATCGTGCCGGTAGAAATGGCTGAACTGTTTCAGCAGAAGAAAATAAAAGTGGCAGCCCTGGTAACAAAAGAACATTCAGCAAAGAGTACAAGCAAGAGAACAGATGGGAAAAAGCTTACTGATTTTGCAGATATCGTGTTAGACAGCGGAGCGCCGGTGGGCGACTCCATGATCTATATAGATGGGTTGGAAACGCCTGTGTCACCCGGTTCCACAGTAGGAGGAATAATAGTAGTGAATAGTATAAAAGCGGAAGTTGCCAGGCTCTTAACAGTGGCAGGTCATCCTCCCAAAGTGCTGACAGCGGCATCCATCGTAGGTGCAGAAAAAGCAAAAACGCTTTTTGAAGAAGCTTATGATGAACATGCGCACCGTATAGCGGAAGTATATAAAAATGCAGGTAAATAATTTTTTAACTTTTTAATCTCCCCTCCCGAGGCTAGGGGTATTATATGATTCCGATCCGAACAACAGTAATAGGTAGTTATCCCTTTCCGGGATGGCTGGAATTTGCTTCACAAAATTTAAACAAATTTGGTGCGGCAGATATTGATGAAATGATCGAAGATGCGGTCATTGCCGCCATTCATGACCAGGTAACTGCGGGCCTGGATGTAATAACAGACGGTGAGCAAACAAGACTGGATTTTAATCTTTCTTTTTATGGTTTTATAAACGGAATAGAAAGCAATGAAACGGAAACGAGAAAGTTTGGCCCCGCTGCACATGACCAGAGAGGAAAAAATAATATCGTCGGTGACCTTGTGGCTCCCAATGGCTTATGCGCAGTAAAAGAATTTATGCGTTTAAAAAGATTAGCTCCTGCAGGGCCTGTATTAAAAGCAAGTGTCCCCGGGCCTTATACATTAAGCGGGCGATTGTTGCCGAACGATAAGTATAAGGACCGGTATGCTATCACAGAGGCGTTACTGCCCATTGTACGAAGCGAACTGGAAGCATTGGTGAAGGCGGGATGTACCGAGATAACGGTGGATGAACCTTCGATGAGTTGTTATGCCTACAAAGAAGATACCAAACGGTTTGTTGATATTTTCAACCGGACAGTGGAACCGGTAGTGGGAAAATGTAATCTTAGTACCCATTTATGCTTCGGCAATTTTAAAGGAAGACCAGTAGGTTACCGCAGTATCAAACCGATGCTGCCTGATTTCCTGGATATGACCGTGAATGAAATTCATATCGAAATGGCCAACCGGGAATTTGCAGAGATAGAGTTACTCAAGCCATTTGCGGAGAAAATGAATGTAGCCGTCGGCATTGTTGATGTGAAAAACTATTATATAGAAACGGTGGATGATGTGGTGGAACGGATAAAAAAATGCCTGCAATATGTACCGGCAGAAAAGTTATCAGTTGCTCCTGATTGCGGGTTGAGCCAAACCGCACGGTGGGCTTCACGGCAGAAACTGGTCAATATGGTAAAGGGAGCTAAAAAAGTCAGGGAAAATTTATAGATCAATATGGAATTAAAAATATTTGAAGATTATACGAAGCTATCTGATGCAGCAGCGACAATGGTCATTGAGTGTATAAAAAATAAACCCGGGGCGATTCTTTGTTTCGCCTCTGGTGATACACCCAAACTTGCATGCCAGTTGATTGCTGAAATGGCAAAAAAAGAAAATATTAATCTTAGTAAATGTTTCTTTATCGGGCTGGATGAATGGCTTGGCATAGAGCCGGAAAATACGGGCAGTTGTCATTATTTTTTCCAGCAATACTTGTTTGCACCATCGGGTATTGACCGGTCGCAGGTACATTTATTTGATGCCCTGGCAACAAACGCGGAAGAAGAATGCAAAAAAATGAACAGGATAATTGAAGAAAAGGGCGGTATTGATCTCATGGTAGTAGGAGTAGGTATGAATGGGCATATAGGATTTAACGAACCGGGTACGGATATTGATTCTATTTCTCATGTGGCCTTGCTGGACGAGATCACAAAAAATATCGGGCAAAAATATTTTAATCAAACAGTGACGATCAATAAAGGAATAACAGTGGGTTTGAAGCAAATCATGCAGGCGAAAAAGCTGCTGATGATGGCTAATGGAAAAAAGAAAGCGCCGGTAATAAAACGTGCTGTAGAAGGAGAAATCAGTATAGATTTTCCTGCCGGCCTGATACGAAGACATAATAACGGAATATTAATGGTAGATACAGAAGCCGCTTCCGAACTTGAAAGAATGTAAATGACAGCTCAACTGATTAAAGCAGTTAAAAAAGATCATGCGCTGGTACAGGAAATGGATAGCCTGGCCGGCGATGAAAAAGATTTTCATTTATGGTGGCTGGGACAAAGTGGATTTTTATTGCAGTGGAAAGGAAAACGGGTGCTGATTGATCCATATCTTTCAGATTCCTTGACTAACAAATATGCAGCGACAGAAAGGCCGCATACCAGGATGAGTGAAAGAGTGATGGACCCGCAGTTGCTGAGTAATATTTCAATAGTTACATCCAGTCATAATCATACTGATCACCTGGATGCAGAAACACTGGTACCTGTTTTGAAAAACAATCCCCGGATAAAATTCATTATCCCCGAAGCCAACAGGGAATTTGTAGCAGAAAGGGTAAAATGTAAAAAGGAATTCCCTGTTGGATTAAATGACCGGCAAGCTGTAACTATAGGAGAGTTCACCTTTCACGGCATACCGGCGAAGCATAACGTGATAGAGAGAGATGGGAACGGAAATTGCCGGTATATGGGTTACGTGATCGAATTTGGGAAATGGAGAATTTATCATAGTGGTGATACACTCTGGTTTGACGAAATGGTTGACTTATTACAGCCTTTTGCCATAGATGTAGCTATATTGCCCATTAATGGAAATGACCCGGCAAGAAAGGTCGCAGGTAATTTAGATTACCGGGAGGCAATAAAACTGGGACAGGTGTTAAGGTCAAAGAGTATAATTCCCTGTCATTATGATATGTTCACTTTTAATACAGCGGATGTAAACGATTTTATAAAAGAAGCGGAAAGTGTCAAACAGCCATATACAGTCCTTAAAGGAGGCGGACATTTTACAGGTAATAACGATTAGCGCCATGAATACATTTTTTTCCCCATCACCACTCTGGCAAACTGCCGGTCTTACATTGGTAAGATTGATAGTTGGTTATTTTATGATTTATCATGGCTGGGAGATATTCAGCACGGAAAAGATGAACGGTTACCTGCAATGGGATCTGTTCAAAAATTCTTCATCCGGCAAGGCAATGGTATATACAGGTAAGATGGCTGAACTGGCAGGGGGAATATTTCTTTTTATTGGTTTGTTTACGAGGATCGCGGCTATTATTCTTACAGGCACGATGGCCTGTATTTCATTTTTTGTGGGCCATGGTAAAATATGGTATGAAGATCAGCACCCTTTTTTATTCGTTTTGCTCGGGCTGGTTTTCTTTTTTATGGGTGGTGGCAGATGGAGCATAGATCATTTATTATTCAAAAGAAATAGCAACTAATGCCGGATACCCTGCAGGTAAATATTAATACTAAAGGCAAGGAAGCCAACAGCTACGATGCTATCGTGATCGGTAGCGGTATCAGCGGAGGATGGGCCGCCAAAGAGCTTTGTGAAAAAGGATTAAAAACATTGGTACTTGAGCGGGGAAGAAATATTGAGCATATTAAGGATTATCCTACAATGAATAAAGCTCCGTGGGAATTTGAACATCGTGGTTCTATGACCAAAAAATTCCTGGAAGAAAATCCTTTGATAACAAAAGCCGCCGGCTTTGCGGAAGATACAGCGCATTTCTTTGTGAAGGATAAAGATCATCCCTACATACAGGAAAAACCATTTGACTGGATAAGAGGTTACCAGGTAGGGGGCAAATCATTAATATGGGGCCGTGCCTGTGCAAGATGGGCTGAAGCTGATTTTACAGCTCCGCAACGTTTTGGTTATGCTGTTGATTGGCCGGTCAGGTACCATGATATTGCGCCGTGGTATAGTCATGTAGAAAAATTTATTGGCGTATGCGGTGTTAAAGAAGGGATTGAATCTATGCCCGACGGAGAATTTTTAACAGGCTACGAATTGAATTGTGTAGAGCAACATTTGAAAGAAGTGTTATGGGATAAATTTAAAAGATATTATGCTTCAGGCCGGTGGGCGCAGGTCACAGATCCTAATGAAATACAAAAACAACAAGGCCGTTACTGTCTCAACAGGAACCTATGTATGAGAGGCTGTCCTTTTGGTGGTTATTTCAGCTCAGTTACTTCTACATTGCCATGGGCAAAACAAACCGGAAATCTTACGGTGCAGCCGTTCGCTGTTGTTCATTCTATTATCTATGATGAAAAAAAAGGGAAAGCGATTGGTGTAAAAGTAATTGATGCCAATACGATGAAGGCGACTGAATATTTCGCCAATATTATTTTTGTGAACGCATCAGCGCTGAACAGCATTTTAATTTTACTCAATTCAACGTCCCATCGTTTTCCTGGCGGGCTGGGCAATGACAATGGTTTACTGGGAAAATATGTTTGTCATCATAATTACAGGGCGGGTCTCGGCGGTACATTCGAAGGATACCGGGATAAATATTATAAAGTAACAAAACCTGCAGAGTGCATTATTCCAAATTTCAGGAATATACATAAACAGGATACCGATTTCTTAGGCGGCTATGTTATTTTTTCGGGGGCTTCCAGGGAAAAATTAAGTGAGAGAGGAATAGGATCTGCCGTTGGCGCTGATTTTAAAAAAGCGATCAGTGAACCCGGTGGCTGGGGAGCCTACATGTATATGCAGGGCGAAACGATTCCAAAGGAAACCAATCATGTAAGATTAAGTAAAGACAAAAAAGATCAGTGGGGTATTCCATTACTCATTACGTCAGTTGGCTATGATGATAATGATGATAAGATGGTAAAAGATTTTTTGGAACAGGGTAAAGCAATGTTTGAAGCAGCGGGCGCCACTATAACTTATGACTATGATAATCACCAGGCGCCCGGCCTGGATATACATGAAATGGGCGGCGCGAGAATGGGCCGTGACCCGAAAACATCTTTATTAAATGAATGGAACCAGTTGCATGAATGTAAAAATGTTTTTGTAACCGATGGCGCCTGTATGACAAGTACAGGCAATCAAAGCCCTTCCATTTTATATATGGCGCTTACAGCAAGAGCCGTTAACCGGGCCGTAGAGGAATTAAAAAAAGGGAATTTGTAAATCCTGATGCAGCTATTATGGACAGAAGAGAACTTATTAAACACATCGCTTTATTAACCGGCGTAGCGGTAGCCGGAAGTGAATTTTTTCTATCCGGTTGTAAAAGCCGTGATAAGCATTCCGTTGGCTTATTCAATGAAAAGGATATTTTATTTTTTGATGAGGTAGCAGAAACTATTTTACCAAAAACAAATACACCCGGGGCAAAAGATGCCGGAGTGGGAAAATTCATAGCTTTCTATTCTATAGATTGCTATGATGAATTGCAACGCAAGACGCTGAAGGAGGGGATCAGCAAATTGAATGAAGCGTCTGAAAAAATGCATAAAGTTTCCTTTATGGAGGCTACTGCCTCACAAAAACAAAACCTGTTAATAGCAACAGATGCAGAAGCAAAAAAATATAATGATAACAGAAGCAAAGAATCTCCACCACATTATTTTACATTAATGAAGCAACTGACCTTACTTGGTTTTTTTACATCAAAGCCGGGAGCCACACAGGTATTGCGTTATGTACCAGTGCCGGGTAAGTACGAAGGTTGTATTGAATATAAAGAAGGAGAAACATCATGGGCATAGGGAAAAAATTACTTTACATTTTTATAACAGGATTTATTCTTTTTGTTTTTTCAGCCGGTCAATCCTGTTATTCGCAACTTGTCCCCCCTCAGCGGGAGCAAAAGACTTATTGCAACCCGATCAATATTGATTATGGATATACACCCATTCCCAATTTTTCAGAATGGGGAAGGCACCGGGCCACCGCCGACCCCGTGATTGTAAATTATAAAGGCGATTATTATTTATTCAGCACCAATCAATGGGGTTATTGGTGGAGCAGCGATATGCTGAACTGGAAATTCATTTCAAAAAAGTTTCTTCGGCCCTGGAATGAAGGATATGATGAGCTCTGCGCACCGGCAGTTGGAATAATCGGGGATACTATGATCGTCTTTGGTTCTACTTATACAACCAATTTCACTATCTGGATGAGTACTGATCCCAAAGCCAATGAATGGAAACCACTGGTGGATTCATTTGAGATCGGAGGATGGGATCCTTCTTTCTTCACCGATGATGACGGCCGTTTATATATGTACAATGGCAGCAGTAATAAATTCCCTATGTATGGCATAGAGCTGAACAGGCAAACCATGAAACCTATAGGCACACGAAAAGAAATGTATTTGTTAGAACCCTGGCGATTTGGCTGGCAACGGTTTGGTGAACACATGGACAACACATTCCTTGATCCTTTCATTGAAGGGTCGCACATGACGAAATACAATGGCAAATATTATTTGCAATACGGCGCACCCGGTACTGAGTTCAGTGGTTATGCCGATGGTTTGTTGGTAGGTGATCATCCACTCGGTCCTTTTACAGCAATGCCTGATCCATTGAGTATGAAACTGGGTGGCTTTGTACGTGGAGCAGGGCATGGCGCTACTTTCCAGGATAATTATAAAAACTACTGGCATGTATCTACAACCGTAATTTCTGTAAAAAATACGTTTGAAAGAAGATTGGGTATATGGCCGGCAGGGTTTGATGCAGATGGAGTAATGTGGTGCAATACAACTTTCGGCGACTATCCGCATTATATTCCGGCGTCCCTAAACCCCTCCAAAGGAGGGGCTTCCGGAGAGTCTTCAAACAAGAAAAATTCTATTGATAAAGCGGAGTCTTCCCAAATCCCCCCTTCGGGGGGTGGGGGCGCTTTTACCGGCTGGATGTTGCTGAACTATAACAAACCCGTACAGGTATCATCAACGCTGGGTGGTTATCATCCTAACCAGGCTGTGGATGAACTGGCAAAATCTTACTGGAGTGCCGCCACAGGCAACAAAGGTGAATGGATACAATCTGACCTTGGTACTATTTCAACTGTAAAGGCGGTTCAGATAAATTACGCCGACCAGGATGCGGATTTTTTAGGTAAGCAAACAACTACTTATCATCAATACAAATTATATTATTCAACAGATGGTAAAAAATGGAATGTACTCGTGGATAAGAGCAATAATAAAACCGATGTGCCGCATGATTATATAGAACTCTCAACACCGGTACAGGCCCGGTTTATCAAACTGGAGAACATCCACATGCCTACGGGAAAATTTGCCATTAGTGGTTTAAGGGTATTTGGGAATGGTAATGGTTCAAAGCCGGAAGCGGTACGTGACTTTATTGTATTACGCACCGAAAAGGATAAGCGCAGCGCTTTTATAAAATGGAGACCGGTAGATAATGCGTTTGCTTATAATATCTATTATGGCACCCACCCGGATAAATTGTACACAAGTATCATGGTGCATTCCAATAATGAATACTGGATGAAAGCAATGGATTCTCAAAAAATATATTATTACTGTATCGAAGCCATTAATGAAAATGGTGTTTCGGAACGATCTAAAATCATTGAAATAAAATGAAATATTTTTTATACATAACTCTTTTCATTCTGTCAGCATGTAATTCAGACAGCAACAAGAAGGACAAGACAGGACCGGGTTCACCTTTTTGGAGTGATATTCAAAATTTCAAAAAGCAGGATGCAATTTCATTTCCACCAAAAAATGCTATTCTTTTTATCGGCAGTTCTTCTTTTACAAATTGGAAAGATGTACAGGATTACTTTCCGGGGCTGGCAATTATCAACAGGGGTTTTGGAGGTTCTACCTTATTAGATCAATTACGTTATGAGAAGGATATTATTTTTCCTTATCAACCAAAACAAATTGTTATTTACTGTGGCGAAAATGACCTGGCTTCTTCCGATAGCATACAAGCAGGTATGGTTTATGAGAGGTTTAAAACTCTTTTTAATGATATAAGAGACAAAATTCCAAATGTTCCAATTGCTTTTATTTCCCTTAAGCCAAGTCCAAGCAGGCGGCACCTTATGGAAAAGATGGACAAAGCAAATATTTTTGTCAGGGCGTTTTTAAATATGCAAAAGAATACCGTTTTCATTGACGTTTATCATAAAATGCTTAATGAAGCCGGGCAACCACTTCCTGAGATATTTTTAGATGACAGTTTGCATATGAATGCCAAAGGCTATACTATCTGGCAAGAAGCGATTGAACCGTATTTGTTGAAATAAATAAAACTATAAAATATGAAACTGTTACAACGATTGATGCCAGGACTATTAGTGATTACACTTTTACAGGTGAATGCCCAATATCATCCACCCAAGGTTATGCAGGCTATAAAAATGGGGAGTTTCATTGATGCCTTGATGAAAAAAATGACACTGGAAGAAAAGATCGGGCAATTGAACCTGCCGGGTTCCGGCGATATTGTGACAGGGCAGGCGGGTAATTCAGATATTGCTAAAAAGATTGAACAGGGAAAAGTGGGAGGCTTATTTAATATAAAATCTCTTGCCAAAATAAAAGAAGTACAAAAACTGGCAGTCGAAAAAAGCCGGTTAAAGATCCCGCTGATCTTTGGAATGGATGTGATACATGGTTATGAAACGGTTTTTCCTATTCCATTAGGGTTAAGTTGTACATGGGATATGAATTTGATTGAACGCAGTGCAAGAATAGCTGCAACTGAAGCAAGTGCCGATGGTATCAACTGGACGTTCTCCCCGATGGTTGACATCGCCCGTGATCCACGCTGGGGGCGCATCGCAGAAGGAAGCGGGGAAGATACTTATCTGGGTTCACAGATCGCTGTGGCGATGGTAAAAGGTTACCAGGGAACCGATCTTACAAAAAACAATACCATCATGGCTTGTGTGAAACACTACGCTTTATATGGAGCTGCAGAAGGGGGCCGTGATTATAATACAACCGATATGAGCCACCAACGTATGTATAATGAATATTTCCCGCCTTACAAAGCAGCAGTAGATGCCGGCGCGGGAAGTGTGATGGCTTCTTTCAATGAAATAGATGGCGTACCTGCAACGGCTAATAAATGGTTGCTGACAGATGTACTTCGCAAACAATGGGGCTTTAAAGGATTTGTTGTAACAGACTATACCGGCATTAATGAAATGATAGATCATGGTATCGGTGACCTGCAAACTGTATCGGCAAGGGCGTTGATGGCAGGCATTGATATGGATATGGTAGGAGAAGGGCTTTTAACCACCACTCAAAAATCGCTGAAGGAAGGAAAAGTAACCCTGGCGCAGATTGATGCAGCGTGCAGAAGAATAGTGGAAGCGAAATATAAACTGGGTTTGTTCGATGACCCTTATAAATATTGCGATGATAACCGCACAAAGACAGAAATTTTTACTGACGCAAACAGAACAGAAGCAAGATCAATCGCCGCGCAAAGTTTTGTATTGCTGAAAAATCAAAACAATGTATTGCCTTTAAAGAAAAGCGGCACCATTGCATTGATCGGGCCATTGGCAGACAACAAAGAAAATATGCCGGGAACATGGAGTGTGGCGGCTAATTTTTCAAAGGCAACTTCAGTTTTAACCGGGTTGAAAGAAGTAGTGGGAGATAAAGCGAAGATATTATATGCAAAAGGTTCTAATCTGGATGCTGATGCAAAATTTGAAGAAAGAGCCGGAATGTTTGGTAAAGGATTCAGCAGGGATAACCGCCCGGCCGCAGACATAATAGCGGAAGCGGTGAATATAGCTAACCAGGCCGATGTTATAGTGGCGGCATTGGGAGAATCGGCAGAAATGAGTGGTGAATCATCCAGCAGAAGCAGTATAGAAATACCTGAGTCGCAAAAAGACTTATTGAAGGCCTTATTGAAAACGGGCAAGCCGGTTGTATTGGTTTTATTTGCCGGCAGACCCATGGCGCTTAAATGGGAAAATGAAAATGTACCTGCAATATTGAATGTATGGTTTGGTGGTAGCGAAGCAGGCTATGCGGTGGCGGATGTATTATTCGGGGATATAAACCCTTCAGGGAAACTAAGCACTACATTCCCACAGAATGTTGGCCAGGTACCTATCTTCTACAATCATAAAAATACAGGTCGCCCGCTGGCAGAAGGGAAATGGTTCTCTAAATTCCGTTCTAATTACCTGGACGTATCTAATGATCCGGTTTATCCCTTTGGTTATGGGTTAAGCTATACCAGCTTTTCCTACAGCGATATAAAACTCAGTAATACTTCTTTAAAAGGTAACCAGGCATTGACAGCAAGTGTAACGGTAACTAATACAGGAAATAAAGACGGGAAAGAAGTAATACAATTATATATACGTGATGTAGTGGGTAGTATAACAAGACCGGTAAAGGAATTGAAAGGGTTTCAAAAAACAGCGCTAAAAGCAGGAGAATCAAAAACCATCTCTTTCAATATTACACCCAATGATCTGAAGTTTTATAATTATGACCTGAAATACGACTGGGAACCGGGTGAATTTGTGATTATGATCGGGGGTAATTCAAGAGACGTAAAATCAGGAAAAGTAAATTGGGTTAAATAGCAGGTAATATGGTGCAAAAGCAAACAATATTTTTCATTGTTTTAATAGCAGTCGTACATACTATCGCGGCACAGTCATTATACGAAATGCCCAAATCAGCACAAAGCGGGGTAAGCAGTTTTGAAAACCTGAATGGGGTAAAAGGAAGTGGTGGCAAAACAAATAGAGGAGCAAAAGGGAATGCATTTGAATGGATACAACCCGGTGAGAAAAAACTATTACTGGATATTAATGGACCGGGAACGATTCAGCGGATATGGCTGACCATTGATCAGACACCCATTAAGCTTCGCAGCCTGCGCCTGCAACTATTTTGGGATGGAGAAACCAAACCGGCGGTGGATGTGCCGATGGGGGACTTTTTCTGTTATAACTTAGGCAAACCTGTTGCATTTGAATCAGCATTATTTTCCAGTGGAGAAGGGCGGTCATTTAATTGTTATATCCCCATGCCATTCAGAAAGGCGGCGAAAATGGTATTGATCAATGAAGGAAAAGAAAAAGTAAAACTGTATTACGATGTAGATTTTCTTTTGGAGACAATATCAGCGTCTGCTCTCTATTTTCATGCATACTGGACAAGACAATCAACCGGCAAACCGGGAACAGATTTCGAAGTGCTGCCATCGCTACAGGGCAAAGGAAGATTCCTGGGGATGAGTGTTGGCCTGAATACCGATTCATCTTATAGTAAAAGCTGGTGGGGCGAAGGAGAAGTAAAGATGTATATGGATGGTGACACAGACTATCCTACTATTAACGGAACAGGTGCGGAAGATTATCTTGGCAGCGCCTGGGGACTTGGAAAATTCATCAATCAATACCAGGGATGTACGATTGCCAATGATTCAACAGGGCAGTTTAATTTTTATCGCTGGCATGTGCCGGATGCCATTTATTTTAATAAGGACATACGGGTGATACTGCAGCAGATCGGCGGCTGGGGTAAAAACGAAGTAAAAGAGTTATATCGAAAAGGGGTGAACCTTATACCCATTTCTATTGACGGGCCCGGAGGTTTCGTAAGATTGCTGGATGAAAAAAACGCGCCGGCAATCACTGATGAAAGATTCCCTGACGGGTGGGTGAACTTTTACAGAATGGATGATTACAGCGCTGTTAGTTATTTTTATTTGGACAAGCCGGTAAGTAAACTGCCGTCATTACCTTCGGCTGATCTGCGAATAAAAAATGTACGATGAGAGATGGGGTCAAATTATTCAATTAGCAACTCTATTTCTACTGGATCAAAAAGACACCGGAAGCTATCCATCAGTATGTTTGAAAAGAACATCACAATATGTTTGATGATATTCCTTGTGAGTATAATAGTATCCTGTTCATCCGGGGGCAGTAAAAAAAATTCTCAGCGGGACAGCATGATAGCCTGCGAATCCAACCTGCCCTCACGGCTTGCGGGTTCAACAGATACATCTTCTATTACCCAGGGAGACAGTTCAATAGAAGGCATGGTGAAAATCCCTGCCGGTGAGTTTATGATGGGTGCTTCGGATGATGAAGGAAGGCCGGATGAATACCCGCAGCACAAAGTAAAAGTGGATGGGTTTTTAATAGACGCAACAGAAGTGACCAATGCACAGTTTGAGAAATTTATTAAAGCGACCGGTTATATTACTACGGCTGAAAGAAAACCAGATTGGGAAGAATTGAAAAAGCAATTACCTGCCGGTACACCAAAACCCGATGATAGTTTGCTGGTGGCCGCCTCATTGGTATTTACACCATCCGAACAACCCATTTCTTTGGATGATGCTTCACACTGGTGGACATGGACAAAGGGAGCTGATTGGAAACACCCGGATGGTGAGGGCAGTACAATAAAAGGAAAAGAAAATTTTCCTGTCGTACATATTTCGTGGGAAGATGCACAGGCTTACTGCAAATGGTCAGGTAAAAGATTACCCACGGAAGCGGAATGGGAATGGGCGGCAAGGGGGGGGTTGAATGATAATAAATATCCCTGGGGAAATGAAGATATAGAAACAGGAAAAGCGAAGGCCAATACATGGGAGGGAAGTTTCCCGGATATGAATACTATGTGGGATAAATATTATGATGCGGCGCCGGTAAAGTCATTTGTCCCCAATAGCTATGGCTTGTATGATATGGCGGGCAACGTATGGGAATGGTGCAGTGATTGGTATCGCCCTGATTATTACCAGCAGTTAAAGAATCAACCTGTTCAAAATCCTAAAGGCCCTCCGGATAGCTATGACCCGATAGAGCCGACAGTTCCGAAAAAAGTGGTAAGAGGCGGATCTTTTTTATGTAATGCCTCGTATTGCAAAGGTTACCGGGTGACATCAAGAATGAAAACATCCCCTGACACCAGCCTGGAGCATACAGGATTTCGTTGTGTAAAAAATATTCCGAAATAGAACATTACCTAGGTACATATTTTTTTAAAAAAGGCGGCAGTGCTATACTGAGTTTTCCGGATGATCTATCTTATGTGCACCCGGTTCATTGTTCTGTTCATCATTATGTATATCTTCAATCACTATAAAAGAAAATTAATGAAAAGGATACTAATTATTGCTTCAGCCATTTATTTAACCTCCTGCTCGGAAAACAAAACCGAACAACCTTTATCTTCTAAACCAGGGGAGTTTTCAACGAATGAGAAAAAAGTAACTGTTTACACTACCGCTGATAGTACAGCTTACAGGTTATCGGTTACAGATAGCAGTTTGCAATTTGCTGATTTTGGCCAGCCGGCCGAAACACAGGTCTGCGTATTTGTTGATCCTGTCAAAACGTTTCAGACATTTTTAGGTATTGGCGGTGCTTTAACGGATGCAACGGCGGAAACATTTGCCAAAATGCCCAAAGAAAAGCAACAGGAACTATTGACAGCTTTCTTCGACAAGCAAAAAGGCATCGGCTATACACTGGCCCGTACTAATATTCACAGTTGCGATTTTTCCAGCGGCAGTTATACGTATATAAAGGAAGGAGACAAAGAACTCAGCTCTTTCAGCATAGACCATGATAAGCAATACCGTATTCCTCTTATTAAACAGGCGATCGCTGCTGCGGGTGGCAAGCTAACATTGTATGCCAGTCCCTGGAGCCCTCCCGGTTTTATGAAAGACAGTACTCACATGTTGCAGGGCGGCAAATTGAAACCGGAGTTTTATGATGCATGGGCCCGTTACTACGTAAAATTTATTAAGGCCTATGAAAATGAAGGCATACCTGTCTGGGGATTGAGTATCCAGAATGAGCCCATGGCCAAACAGAAATGGGAATCCTGTATCTATTCAGCGGAGGACGAAGCCAATTTTTTAAAGAATAATCTCGGACCAACACTGGCCAAAGAAGGATTGGGTGATAAAAAGATCATCATCTGGGATCATAACCGGGATCTTATTTATCAAAGGGTCAGCACTACGCTCCGGGACCCTGAAGTGGCTAAATACGTATGGGGTATCGGCTATCATTGGTATGAAACATGGACGGGTGGTGATATGCAGTTTGAAAATCTAAAGAGAGTAGCTGAAACTTTCCCCGATAAAAATCTTCTTTTTACAGAAGGTTGCGCCGAATCATTCAACCCGGAAAGAATGACGGTATGGGCATTGGGAGAAAGATATGGTTCTTCTATGATTAATGATTTTAATGCAGGGACTGTTGGCTGGACGGACTGGAATGTATTTTTAGATGAAACCGGCGGTCCTAACCATGTTGGTAATTTTTGCTTTGCTCCCGTTCATGCCGATACAAAAACCGGAGAGGTTCATTATACCAACTCCTATTATTACGTGGGTCATTTTTCTAAATTCATTCATCCCGGCGCTAAAAGGATTATCAGTTCTTCCAACAGGTCTGATCTGCTGACAACTGCTTTCCGTAATGAAGATGGCAGCGTAGCTGTAGTAGTTATGAATAAAGGGAGTAAACAATTTGATTATAAGTTGTGGGTCGGTGGCAAGACTGTTGATATAAAGGCATTACCACATTCTATTGCTACGCTTGTTTTTTAGCATTCTGTAGTAAAGTTGTACGATGGCTTTTATTTGACATCAAAATCCACCACTACTTTTTCCGTTTTAGGATGACTCTGGCAGGTAAGAATATAGCCTTCTTCAATTTCTTCTTCTTCCAGTCCCCAGTGAACATCCATCATTACCTCGCCTTCGAGCAATCTTGCTTTGCAGGTGCAGCATACACCTCCCTTACACGCAAAGGGCAGGTCGGCGCCCTGTTGTAATGCGGCATCCAGGATAGTTGTATCGCTGCTGAATGAAAGATCGAAATCAAAACTTCTTCCATCGAGTTTGACAGTGATCTTACTTTTTGGCCCGGTGTCACCGGTGGTTCGTTGTTTATTGCCTGTTGACTGCTTTTGTCCCGGGGTGTTGAAGAGTTCAAAATGAATTTTCTTTTTATCAATACCTTTTGTTTCCAGGAAATCTTTACTGGTAAATATCATTTCTTCAGGTCCGCAGATGAAAACATGATCTGTTGTTGCATAACTGATCAGCTTTGACAGTTCATTCAGCTTGTCAGCGTTTATTCTTCCAAAGTTGACAGGAGCATCTGTTCTTTCACGGCTAAGTATATTGATAAAATTGAACCGCCGGAGATATTTATTCTTTAAGGCTTCCAGTTCTTCAAAGAAAACAATAGAAGAACGGCTGCGGTTGCCATAGACTAATGTAAAATTACTTAGCGGCTCTGTATGCAATGTAGTTTTGATAATAGAAATAACCGGAGTGATGCCACTGCCGGCGGCAATAGCGAGATAATTTTTTTTATGTGAAGGATCCAGTTCGGCGTAAAATTTTCCAACAGGCGGCATTACTTCCAGTATATCTCCTTTTTTAAGATGGTCGTTCGCTAACGAAGAAAACAATCCCCCATCAACTTTTTTGATGGCAACCCGCCATTGATCTTCCAATGGGGAACTGCAGATAGAATAAGTGCGGCGAACCTCTTCACCATTGATAGCAGTACGCATGGTCAGGCTCTGTCCCTGTTTGAATTGAAAGGTTTTTTTAAGATTATCGGGAATATCGAAGAGAATAGTAACGCAGTCGGCGGTTTCCTTGTTTACTTCTTTTACGGCAAGTTTGTGAAAGTGGATAGACATCGTTTCTTTTCTCCGTTAATGATAGAGTGCAAAGTAACATGCTTTTTGCAAATGCTAAGAGGTGAAGTGAAGGAGTACCGGATCCCATGATTTTGATCGGGGCAGGCAAATCCGGTATAAACTTGTAACGAAGTTGATAGTAGTAATGCAGCCCGTAAAAAATCAATTGCTTTTCAACCCGCCAATGAGGTAGGTTACCATGTTTTCTTCCAGTTCTTCCGGAGTGTAATTCTTTTGGCTGCGATGCCAGAATTCCAATCCGCGAACCGCTGATAGAATGGTCAATACAGCAACATAAGGGAGTATCGGTTTTATTTCTTTGGCGGCAATACCTTCACTGACGAAACTTTCTAATCGCTGTACATAGCTGCGGCGCTGGCTGATAAAATCCGCAAGAGGTTGCGGTTCCAGGTGTATCCATTCATTGATCATGACATGATAGTCTTCAAATTTCTGAAGCATCATTTGTATATGGAAGCGGATGACTGAATCAATTTTTTGCAGACCTGAGAGACCGGCATTTTCCAGCTCATCCAGGTGTTTATTGCAATCATCGGAAATACGGGAAATGATATACTGTAATATCTCTGATTTGGACTGGATATGATTATACAAACTGGCGGCTTCAATGCCTACGCTTTCAGCAAGATCACGCATGGAAGTAGCAGGAAAACCTTTTTCCCGGAACATGCAAGCAGCTTTCTGAACAATGAGTTCTTTTTTGGAAGCTTTTTTTCGTTGGGCCTTAGCCATGGTTCAAAGATAAGTGAGTTGAAATTAATGGGAAATTGGTAATTAGTAGCCAGGTAAGT
The DNA here is from genome assembly GCA_015654695.1 of Chitinophagales bacterium. Classification (GTDB taxonomy): domain Bacteria; phylum Bacteroidota; class Bacteroidia; order Chitinophagales; family Chitinophagaceae; genus VBAT01. The sequence continues at coordinate 54,789 of JAATGJ010000110.1, forward strand.
TTTGGAAACAGCAGCTATTAGAGGCGCTAATCACTAATTCCCGACCCATGGTTTCCTTTCCGGATTTCTATATCCATTAATTGCAGTAATATTGCCCGCTGAAAATTATTTTTATTAATACATAATACCCCAGCTCATGTCCCTGATCATTGTAGGCAGTATGGCTTTTGATGCTATTGAAACCCCTTTTGGAAAAACAGATAAGATAGTTGGCGGAGCGGCTACTTATGCAGCCTATGCAGCTGCTAATTTTGTAAAACCTGTTCAGCTGGTATCCATAGTAGGCTATGATTTTCCCAAAGAGGAAATGGCAGAACTGAAAAGCAGGGGGGGGCAACTGGATGGAGTGGAAATTGTGCCGGATAAGAAATCTTTTTTCTGGAGCGGCCGCTATCATGAAGATATGAATAGCCGCGATACATTGGTTACAGACCTGAATGTACTCGCTGATTTTAAACCGAAAGTTCCGGATAGTTACCAGGGTGCGGAGTTTTTAATGCTGGGCAACCTGGCGCCAGCTACCCAGTTGAGTGTGATAAAACAAATGAAAACCAGGCCGAAGCTGATAGCTATGGATACCATGAATTTTTGGATGGAAATAGCGCTGGATGATTTAAAAGAAGTATTAAAGCAGGTGGACCTGCTGATGGTGAATGATGCAGAGGCCCGCCAGCTAACCGGACAATTTTCATTAGTAAAAGCGGCTAAAACTATTTTGACAATGGGGCCGAAATTCCTGATCATTAAAAAAGGGGAACACGGGGCTTTATTGTTTCATGGCGACAATGTATTTTTTGCACCTGCTCTTCCATTGGAAGAAGTGTTTGATCCAACTGGTGCGGGAGATACTTTTGCCGGGGGCTTTATGGGCCATCTGGCAAAAACGGGTGATATTTCTTTTGATAATATGAAACGTGCCATCATTGTCGGTTCTGCTATGGCCAGCTATTGTGTAGAGAAATTCGGTCCGACAAGGCTAAAAGAAATAAATAAAGAAGATATTGACAGGAGACTCGAGCAGTTTAAGGAACTCGTGAATTTTGAGATTGAGCTGGTATGATAAACAGGTAGTGGCTACTTGCGGAACAGATCTTTAAAATGTTTTTTGTAACGTTTATGGCGGCTTCCGTTATAGAAATCTTTGTACAAAGCAGGATTTTTTGTCTGGAAAGATTTTATTTGAATCGCCGTTGGTTTCTTTTTTATGGCAGACTTGTATACGCTGAATTCGAGATTGTATAATGTATCACCTTCGAGTTCGTACCAGGGCAATATAAAGAAATCACCCTCCCGCTTTCTTACAAATAAGGTAGTGTCAGTATTGTGGACCACCGGTGCCCATATTATAGTGCTGTCAGGAGAATTAGTTATCCGCTGGAAGAAATCCCCGGTCTCTGCCACCCGGTAAAACCTCACAGAATCTTTTTTATATCCCAATTTTTTCGGGTCTAATCTTTCAAGTATATCAGCTCTTGATAAACGAGAGTTAAACTGCATATTATAGGTTACCTCATTTTCCCGGTAGGGATAATAGGCCATCTGCCTGGGTATCATTGATGTGGCGCAAAACGATAAAAAAGAAACAATACCGGTAGCATAAATAGCTGCCGTTCTTATAAAAGAAGCAGGATATTCAGGAGGCGTAATTCTGTCCGCTAATGGCAGAACCAGTAACGCGAAAAGATCTGTATAATCAACAACCCTATGCACCGGCAATGATAATTGAGAATTGACAAAGTGGATAAAAGAATTACTTAACGAAGATTTCCACCAGCAAAAGAACAAAGCACAAAAGATAATAGCTGGTTTCCCGGACTGTGGAAACAGGACAACCAGGAAAATGGCAAATACAAACAGGCCTGCAAAATCAGATAGTTTGCCTGTCAGCCAATTGTGGAATTCATACTTTAAATAAAAATCATTCAGCAATAATAAAACAAGACTTAAAAGGAAGAGTGGATGTAAAAGCAGTGTGTATGACCGGGTTCTCATGGAAGAAAAGTACATACTGTAATGCTAATAAAAATTTAAAATATAGTATTAGTTCAATTTCCCCGCCAGTACCACCGTATTCTTAAACTTATCTTTCTTGCCCTGCAGGTTAAAGATTTCAGTAAAAATAATATAAACCCCAACGGGTAATTTTTTTCCTTTGTCATCCAGCCCGTCCCAGTTCCAGTAGCCGGATAATGCCAATGTTCCGTTACGAACCAGGTTTTTCACTGGTCTTCCTGCTGCATCAAAGATGGTGATATTTACTACGTAACCGGGCGCTTCAATTTTATACTGGATAGTAGCAATATCATCAAAGCCATCATTGTCCGGGGAGAATACTTTGGGCAACACTTCTATGGTTGCTGCGATACCAGGTGGCTGCTTGTGTTGTGAATTTTTATAACCAGGTGTTCCGTATCCGGCTGTGGAAGCGGCGCTATGCCAGTTGGTTTCGTTTTGTGATACACCTGCCGGATCAACTCTTTCCAATGCCACCCCTTCTGCATTATCTATTAGTTTAAAATGCCAGTCGTCCTTATACTTTACTTCATCCACCGCTATTCCCTGGAAATTTAATGCGACCACCGTTCCTTCATCATCAGGAAAAGAAGGGGGTGATGAAACAACCAGAACATTATCCGGGTTTTTTACGAGGTAATTCAAAGCAAGATTATCGGCATCTTCCGTTACTGCAATATAATCACCGGGGAAAATATAAAAGGATGACGAGCTTAATACTTTAATAGAACTAATCACGCCGCTGCTGTTACGGTTGGCTATGTATAATTTTGCCGCATCAAATATTTTATTACTGTTATTGTAAAATTCAACGTAATCAAAGGCATTGGGCTTTGGATTAAATAAAATCTCATTGATGATCCATTCTCCTGCAGATGCATCAACTGGCAAACCCACTCTTGCTTTATTGGCAACACCAATTACGTTGTCTTTACAATCTGTTATGTTGGCGGCTGTGATATTGTAAACTGTATTTGCAACTAATAGAGTGTTTGTTTTTAATTGAACCGTATTAAATAAGGGAGCCAATGTAACAGCGTTGAAGATTGCTAATCCTCCGTCAATAGTATAATTAGCAATGGTCGCTCCTTTCAAACTATCCAGGGGTTCATCAAATACAAGAAGGATCGTCGTATTATCAGGTGTATAAGCTCTTTTTAATTGCGGTGCAGTAGTATCATTATTAACAGCATCAACGGAATTCTTTTTTCCCGGCGTGCCGCCGGTTGTATTCACACTTGCTTTCCAGTTATTGTTGCCTGCACAGGGACTTTTGGTATCCATCATTTCCAGTGTCCAGCCTCCCTCTTTCTTTACTTCATTCTGGTACATGGATAAGGTATAGCTGACAGCATGAATGATTTTCCCATCAGCAGCTCTTAAAAAAATCTGGTCACCATCATTATCCAAAGAAGGAAAACTGGTAACCGGGATGGCCGTACCGAATATTGACATAGCGGCAACAGCGCTGCCGGTGCATACAATTACAAAACTATCCGGCTGCAAAATAAAACTGGGTATTGGCCCGCTTTGCCCTGTGGCATCGCCGATCCTCCAGTTTTGCAAGTTGATGGGGGTAGTCGTAGTGTTCTTTAATTCGATCCATTCATTGTTTGGTAAACCAATTTGCGGTGTCGGGTCAGCCATTAATTCATCAATAACTACATCATACCTGTTCTGTGCATCTATGTACAGAGGCAACAGGAATATAAGCAGCAATAGCGAGGCTGGTTTCATTGCTACCAAGTTAAACAAACAGTTGTAATCTGTAGCAGAGATAAATTTATTCATGAATATTTGGGTATAAACTTTCGCCCGCCTATTTTTGCAACCGACATGATAACAATGAAGCATACAAAACGCACGAAGAAACATTCCTGATGGAAGGTTTGCTGTGTTATGTATGTTACAACATAAGATTTTAGCAGGCCTTCCTTAACGGAGGGCTTTTTTATTAACCTCACCCCTTACCCCTATCCGGGGGAGAGGGGTAAAAACAAACAATAAATGAAAGTTGCAGTCGTCGGTGCCACAGGGTTGGTTGGTACTAAAATGCTACAGGTACTGGCAGAAAGAAATTTCCCGGTTACGGAATTGATTCCCGTTGCTTCAGAAAGATCAGTAGGCAAGGAAGTAGAGTTCAGGGGAAAGAAGTATAAGGTGGTAAGCATGATAGACGGGATAGCAGCGAAACCGGCAGTAGCTATATTCTCAGCAGGCGGCGGCACATCATTAGAATGGGCGCCGAAATTTGCGGAAGCAGGAATAACTGTTATTGATAATTCTTCGGCGTGGAGAATGGACCCGGCAAAACCATTAATAGTGCCGGAGATCAATGCGGATATATTGACAAAGAATGATAAGATTATTGCGAACCCGAATTGTTCTACTATTCAAATGGTGGTGGCATTGAACCCGCTGCATAAGAAGTATGGTATTAAAAGGATTGTAGTAAGTACGTATCAAAGTGTAACGGGTACCGGCGTTAAAGCTGTAACGCAGTTGCTGAACGAAAGACAGGGCATTGAAGGTGAAAGGGCTTACAAATACCCGATTGACCTGAACGTCATTCCGCAGATAGATGTTTTTTTGGATAATGGTTATACCAAGGAAGAAATGAAGATGGTGAAAGAAACGTGTAAGATCATGCGGGATGATTCTATTCGTGTCACTGCAACCACTGTACGCATACCTGTTATGGGTGGTCATAGCGAAGCCGTGAACGTTGAGTTTGAAGAAGAGTATGATTTGAGTGAAGTAAGATCATTGTTAGCATCATCACCGGGAGTGGTAGTAGTAGATGATCTTCCTAACCAGCTTTATCCCATGCCGATGGATGCGCATGAAAAGGATGATGTGTTTGTAGGAAGATTGAGAAGAGATGAAAGCCAGCCTAATACTTTAAATATGTGGGTAGTTTCTGATAATTTAAGAAAAGGTGCAGCTACCAATGCCGTTCAGATTGCGGAATATCTGCTTGCGAAAAATTTATTATAGAGAGATAGATATCTTCTTTACAAAAAATATGTTTATGACTGGATACTCCTATTGACGAAATTTAGTATCGGTTTAAGGGTCTCAAATGCAATCAATACTTTCTTTGTAAGGTCCTTTGATGTAATATCACTATCCTTTAAACTAACTGTTGCTACAAAGCTTTTCATTTTTAAATAATCAGCAGCGGGGTTGTCCGCCTCGTATCCTTTGGGCACACGGGTCAGAACATATTCCGCATCTGTTGACAGGCCGCCATATATGGATTTGAATTTTTTGGAAGCGATGATCTTTTTAAACTCATCAAAATTATAATCTATCTCCTGTCTTACCTTGCTTAACTCCGGGGGCATGGGCATCCATAATCCGCCACCTACAAAGCTTAGCCCCGGCTGGCAATGAAAATAATAGCCCCCTGTTATAGCTTTTTTGCCGCTGCCATTGATATAAGCACCCATATTGTTTTTGTACGGAGATTTGTCTTTGGAGAAACGAACATCCCTGTTGATGCGGAACATGCATTCTTTTGCTTTCAGGTGTGCAATGCTCTCATCTTTTTTACCATACTTGTCTATTACAATCTGAATGAAAGAAGCGAAATCATTTTTAGCCTCTTCGTATAGTTTACGGTGCGCATCAAACCAGGGCTTGTTATTATTCTTTTGGAGGTCTTTCAGAAATTTTAGTGTGGACGATTGCAGCATAGCTATATTATTTTTTACCAATCAGTTTCAAAAACTCATCTTCCGAAATGATCTTTACACTATTGATCTTTTTTGCTTTTTCTAACTTGCTCCCGGCATCTTCACCCACCACCAGGTAATTTAATTTAGTACTGACACCGCCGAGTATCTGTGCACCGAGGGCTTCTGCCATGGCCTCCGCTTCACTTCGTTTTAATGTAGGTAATGTGCCGGTGAATAAAAATGTTGCGCCAGCCAGGTTGCCATCAGCCGCTTGTTCTTTCTTTTTATTTTTTAATTGTAGTCCAAGTGTTTCCAGTTCTTCCAGCATTTTGATATTATCCTTAGTACTGAAGAAATGATGAACACTGCCTGCTACTTTGGGCCCAACATCTTCCAGTGTTTCTAAATCTTCTAATGAGAACTTTCTCAGATCAAGCAAATGATCCACTTTCCGGGCAAGTGTTTTAGCTGTTGTTTCTCCAACAAAACGGATACCAAGGCCAAAGATCAAACGATGCAAGGGCTGGGTTTTTGAATTGCTTATGGCCAGTTGCAGGTTGTCTATTGATTTCTGACCAAATCCTTCCAGTTGGCTGATAGCTGCGAAATCAATTTTATAAATGCCGGGAATATCTTTCAGCAAACCGAGATCATAGAATTTCCGGACATTCGCATCGCCAAAGCCACGGATATCCATAGCGTCTTTACTTACAAAATGGATGATGCGTTCCACTACCTGTGCGGGACATTCAATATTGATACAGCGCCATACGGCTTCATCATCTTCTTTGAATAATTTGCTATCACATACAGGGCATGTTTTGGGGAAATGAATTTTCTTTTCATTACCCGTACGCAATTCCGCCATTGATTTCACAATGTATGGAATCACATCACCAGCTCTTTCTACCAGTACGGTATCGCCGATCTTAAGGTCTTTTTCTTTTATCACATCTTCATTGAATAAGGAGATAGAAGAAACCGTCACACCACCGATATGTACGGGTTGAATTTTCGCCACAGGTGTAATAGAACCTGTTCTGCCTACCTGGAATTCTACACTTAATAATTTACTTGTTCCCTGTCTTGCTTTGAATTTATAAGCGATTGCCCACCTGGGGTGATGAGATGTCATGCCAAGCTGATCCTGCAGTTCTATCTCATTTACTTTTATCACCATGCCATCTATTTCATAAGGCAGTGAATCCCTCTTTATTTCAAATTCATTGCAGTAATTAATGACATCGTTTATTCCTTTGAAAACTTTTTTCTCTTTTTGAGGACTGCGAAAACCGAGCGCCCAGAGCATTTCCAGCGAACCTGAGTGTGTGTTTAAAATTTCAGATGTAAGAGTTACTTTTTTTGTTTTCGTGTAAAAACTAATATGATATACAAAAGCCTCCAGGTTTCTTTTTCTTACTTCTGTCGAATCTTTGATACGCAGTGTTCCTGATGCGGCATTGCGCGGATTAGCCAATGGTGGTAACCCCTGTTCAACCAGTTGCTGGTTGTAGTTGGCGAAATTGCTTTTATTAATAAGCACTTCACCTCTTATCTCCACCTGCTGCAATCCATACTCAGAAAATTTTGCCGACAAAGGAATGGAACGTATCTGTTTGATATTGGTAGTTATTTCGTCACCCTCTGCTCCATTGCCCCGGGTAGCTCCCCGGATCAGCATATCATCTTCGTAGATCAGCGAGATACTGCCTCCATCAAATTTGGGTTCTACACAATATTCAATTTTATCCAAACCCGTAGCTTCCCTGGCTTTCCTGTCAAAATCCACGAGGTCTTCACTATTGTAGGAATTGTCCAATGACAACATGGGAACCAGGTGCTGTACTGTTGGAAAAGCCTTTGTCAGTCCTTTGGCTACCCGTTGCGTAGGGGAGTTGGAGCTAATAAGTTTTGGATTTTCAGCTTCGATTTTTTCCAAAGACTTATAGAGCTGGTCATATTCATAGTCGGAGATCAGCGGTTCATTTAATATATAATACCTGTACTCATGAAAACGGAGGGTCTCACGCAGGGCTTCAATTTCCTTTATATCCATCTTGCCTGCCCCGCTTTTTTTAAGAAAGCCAATCGTTTCCTTCTGAAGTGTTTTTGTAGCCTGCGCTGAATACATATCTTTTTCTTTCGGGGCTAAAGTTAATTCGTAAGGTGTTATCCCTTTTTTACTTTTTAGGAAAAAGATGTTTAAAAAATTAATGTGTAATAAGTACATGTTGTGTATCTTCGGGTCATTATTAATTGCCAATAATTGCTTTTATGAAACGACTGCTGCTTGCCACTGTGTGCCTGTTATTCCTTTCCCCCTATCTCCATTCCCAGCTATTGACATGGACACCTGACTTTGCTAAGGACAATGATAATATAGTTATTACTATGGATGCCACTAAAGGCAACCAGGGTTTATTAAATTATACTCCGGCTACGGATGTATATGTTCATATAGGAGTCATTACCAGTTCCAGTACGAATTCAAGTGACTGGCGATATTCAAAATTTACCTGGGCTACAACACCCTCACTTGCGCAAGCCACTTATATGGGCAGTAACAAATGGCAATATACCGTGACGAATATCCGGGCTTTTTTCAATGCCCCATCCGGTGTGCCCGCCGGGGAAACAATTCAAAAGATCGCTATCCTTTTTCGTAATGGTGCCGGCTCAGTGGTGCAGCGAAACGCGGATGCCAGCGATATGTATATCCCCGTATATGACAATGGACTTGCAGTGCGCTTTTCAGTACCACCATTTGAACCCCGCTATATCCCCATACCTGAAACGATCAATAAAGTAGTGGGTGATAATATAAACGTGACGGGCATTGCTAACCAAACTTCGGATATGAAAGTATATCTGAATGGGACAGTCATACAAACCGCTATAGGCGTTAGTACCTTATCCGCTAATCCGGCACTTACTGTACCTGGTAATACAGAAATAGTAGTAGAAGCCATGGCTGCCACTGTTACAAAAAAAGACACTCTCCGCTTTTTTGTTACGCCTGGTGTAACTGTTGCGCCGCTTCCGGCTGGTGCAAGGGACGGGATCAATTATGCCGCTAATAATACAGAAGCGACCCTGGTATTATATGCTCCCGGAAAAAATAGGGTATCAGTGATAGGAGAATTTGCCGGCAGCAACTGGCTAGAGCAATCACAGTATGTAATGAATAAAACACCAGATGGTAATTACTGGTGGTTAAAAATCACGGGACTTACGGCTGGAACTGAATATGCTTTTCAATACCTGGTGGATGGTAACTTGAAAATAGCAGAACCCTATGCAGAGAAAATACTGGATCCCTATAATAATAATGATCAGAATATTTCTGCAGCTACTTATCCCGGGTTGAGGACTTATCCCGCAGGACAAACCGGTATAGTAAGTTTATTACAAACGGCATCGGTGGCCTATAACTGGCAGGTTAATAATTTTCAACGTCCTGATAAGAGGACCCTGGTTACATACGAATTACTGGTAAGGGATTTCGTAGCCGCACATGACTGGAAAACCGTGAGGGATTCATTGAATTATTTAAAAACCCTCGGCGTCAATGCGATAGAAATAATGCCGTTTAATGAATTTGAAGGCAACGAAAGCTGGGGGTATAATCCTGATTTTTATTTTGCACCAGATAAATATTACGGGCCAAAGAATACTTTGAAAGAATTTATTGACTCCTGTCATAAGAAAGGGATGGCTGTTATTATGGATATCGCACTCAATCATTCTTTTGGGTTATCGCCCATGGTACAATTGTATTTTGATGCGGCTAATAATCGCCCGGCGGCCAATAATCCATGGTTTAATCCTGTACCGAAACATGCCTTCAATGTTGGCTATGATATGAACCATGAGAGCCTTGCCACCCGTTATTTTGTAAGCAGGGTAGTGGAACACTGGCTTACAGAATATAAAATTGACGGGTTCCGTTTTGATCTTTCCAAAGGTTTTACACAGGTGCAAACCTGCGATGCAAGTGGAAATAATTGCAACGTTAATAACTGGGGCAATTATGACGCCAGCCGCGTAGCCATCTGGAAACGTTATTATGATACTTTGCAATTAAAATCTCCCGGCAGCTATGCTGTACTGGAGCATTTTGCCGCTGATGCAGAAGAAATAGAATTGTCTGACTACGGGATGTTGTTGTGGGGAAACTCAAATTATAATTATAATGAAGCCTCTATGGGCTTTATCAGTACTTCTAATTTTGAAAGGGCTATTCATTCAGTAAGAAACTGGACACAGCCATATCTTATGTCTTATATGGAGAGCCATGATGAAGAAAGACTGATGTATAAGAACCTCAACTTTGGAAACTCATCGGGGAGCTACAATACAAGAGACCTCAATACTGCATTAAAAAGGATGGAACTGAACGCCGCTTTTTTCTTAACTATCCCCGGACCGAAGATGATATGGCAGTTTGGCGAATTGGGGTATGACTTTTCCATTAACCGATGTGCAGATGGTACTATTAATAATAATTGCCGGCTTGATAAAAAACCGGTACGCTGGGATTATCTGCAGGTAATTGAAAGAAGACGCCTGTATGATACCTATACCAGCCTGAACAAACTCCGTTTCCATCCCTGGTATAAAGATGTTTTTATAGCTAATAACATTAATCTCACACGAAACCTTTCGGCGGCATTTAAAACGTTGATCATCCGCAGCGGTACAGACTCTTCCATGATCTGCCTGGCCGGAAACTTCGATGTGACCCCTCAAAGCGGAACAATAACATTTCCTTCAGCCGGCACATGGTATGATTACCTGAATGGAAATACATTCACGGCAACCGGCACCGCGCAATCCATTTCGCTGCAACCCGGAGAATTTCATGTATATCTTAACAGGAACCTGCTCAATGCTGTTACCACACCGGTAATTGATATAAATAATCCCGGCAATGCTTTGCAGGTAGTTGTATATCCCAACCCGGTGCAGGCTAATTCTGTAACGGAAATCTATGTTCCTGAAAGAGGATATGTACAGGCGGATCTTTGGAATATACACGGGCAAAAAGCTCAGGTTGTTTTTACAGGTACATTGGCGAAAGGCAAACACACTATTTCATTGTCAGCTAAAACCAATAATTTGCCGCCCGGAATGTACTTATTAAAAGTGCAGTCAAAAAATAAGACCGTGTCAATAAAAATTTTATTGCAGTAGTTTTTTAAAAGGATCTCTATGCCAAATGAACTTAATCTTAAAACGGCGGCGCTTGAAAAGATAAGCCACCTTGATTATTTCAATATCGCCATCTCAGTGGACTGTGTCATATTTGGCTATGACAATAAGGAATTAAACGTGCTGCTCATTAAATCCGACCTGGAAGAATTTTCCGGGCTCTATTCCCTGCTTGGCGATCTCGTTCGCCCGGATGAGGACCTGGAAAGGGCATCGTATCGCGTATTGGAAGACCGGACAGGTATGGAAGATGTTTACCTGGAGCAGGTACATACATTTGGTACGACAGGCCGCCATCCTTCCGGCAGGGTTATCACCACGGCGTATTATTCACTGATTGACGTAACCCATCATAAATTTAACCTGAATCATAACGATCTTCACTGGCATGCCGTGAAGGATATAAAGAAACTTGCGTTTGATCATAAACTGATCCTGAATACCTGTTTGCAACGGCTAAGAAGCCAGATCATGGAGCACCCGGTTGTGTTTAATCTTTTACAGGATAAATTTTCTCTCAGGGAATTGCAGGAATTATATGAAGCTATATTGGATGTAAAATTAGATCGCAGAAATTTCCGTAAAAAAATAGCCGTGAAAGACTGGCTGCAGGATCTGAATGAAATGGAAACAAACCTGTCTCATCGTCCCGGCAAACTGTACGGATTAAAAGAGCAGTATAAGATAAAAGGTACGAACACTCTTGCCTGACAATTCCGATCCATCGCGCTATATGATCAGGGAGAACCACGGCTGCCAGCCGGGAAGAAAAAATATTGATCATGGGGGCGTTTACTTTCCATCGTCAATTTTTTCAGCTTCATAACCGCTGTTTTTATATAAATTATTCGGGGTTAAAAAGACCCGGGATAAAAACCGTAGCTGATCGTAAGGACGGAGATATAGCCAGGAAAGTAGCAGTTTGTGCCATTTGCAGCTAAGAGTGTTAAAAGAACACTCATTATTTTTTCCACCGAAAACATTTCCGCAAATGTTTGCGGTGATTCAATTACCTGTAAATCATGCTTAGAGTGTTGTTTCTACACACTTAAAGTATAAATTTATGGCGCTGAAGGTATTTTAACATTGTTTTCAGATCAGTGCAGCAGAAATGATGATTGTGTTGCCTTGTGGACGAATTGGGCTTGTCAGTATATGAAGTTTCAAAACATGTTAAGAATACCGGGCATTACCAAAACCCTGGTTCCTCATTTGAGTTGAGTAACAGAAATGATAAAAAACTGAGAACAACACTTCGATTATAACTTCTAAAAACGATTGCTTATGTCCGTAAAAACACTGCTTTCAGCATTATTATTTACTGTATTCGCTTTTTTCCTGCAAGTTGCTCATGCGCAGGATAAAACGATTACTGGAAAAGTAAAAGATTCAAAAGACGGATCTCCGGTTGGCGGAGCATCTGTGCAACCAAAAGATGGCCGAACTGGAACATCCACCAAGGCTGATGGTACATTCAGTATCAACGTAGGGCCTGGCGTTACAACACTTGTTATATCTTCAGTTGGCTTTGAAACCCAGGAGGTCTCAATTGTCGGAGTAACTTCTGTTGACATTTCATTTGTTCAGGCAGCTACCGGTAACCTGAATGAAGTGGTTGTTATTGGATATGGTACTGCCAGGAAAAAAGACTTAACCGGCGCTACTTCTACAGTCCAGGCAAAAGATTTTAATAAAGGAACTTATACTTCGCCGGATCAATTGATCCAGGGTAAAGCTGCCGGCGTTTTGGTTATTAATAATACAGGGCAGCCCGGTGGTTCAACAACTATAAGAATCAGGGGTTCCTCATCTATCAGGTCTGGCAACCAACCATTGTTTGTTCTGGATGGCGTTCCATTATCCGGGGGTTCTGCACGTCCCGGGGGCGCAGGAAATAGCGCTGCGAACGATGGAGGTAATCCACTCAATTATATGAATCCTAACGACATTGCCAGCATTGAAATTCTAAAAGATGCTTCTGCAACAGCTATTTACGGTTCAAGAGGCGCTAATGGAGTCATACTTATAGCTACTAAACGTGGTAAATCAGGCGCACCTACATTAGATGTAAGTACTTCAGTAGGTATTTCTAATGTTATGAAGAAATTAGAGGTGTTAGATGCCAATGAATACAGGGCTGCTTTAAGAGAGTATGGAATAACCAGTGGTGATTTTGGTGGAAATGTTGACGCTTTTGATGAGATTAGCCAAACTGGTCTTACTCAAAACCATAATGTGGCAGTGGGCGGTGGCACAGAAAATGGACGATATCGTTTATCTCTTGGATACCTTGACCAGGAAGGTGCTATTAAAACTTCTCAACTGAAGAAATATACTGCCAACTTAAATACCAGTTTTAAATTTTTGGAAAGTAAAAAATTAGGCCTTGACATAAACCTGATGGTTACTCAAACAAATGAGCAGCTTGCGCCTATTTCATCTTTTGTTGGCTTTGAAGGTAATTTAATATCCCAGGCCTTACAATGGAACCCAACGCACCCCCTGAAAAAACCAGGCACGGATTCAGCGTGGATTGACCCTGCAGTTGGAAATACCACTATTAACCCTTTGGCACAGTTGAATTATTATGATGATAAGGCAAAGGTCAATACGATCGTTGCGAGTATTTCTCCTTCTTATAAAATAACCAATGAGCTGGAGTATAAACTTATATACAGTGTTAATCGCCAGGTGGGAATAAGAAAGGTTCAGGTCAACAGGATATTAAATGAGCAGGGTGTAGAAGGAAGAGGTCTCGCAGCCATAGGAAATGAAGAACAAACAAATACGCAGGTCACCAACACGCTAAACTATAATAAACAGATCACTCCTGATTTTAACTTAAACGCCCTTGTTGGTCATGAATGGCTGACATTTGATGAAAAGGGTTCATTTTTGCTTGGCAGGGATTTTCAAAACCTGGGTCTGAATTACTACGACATTCTGGGATATTCTACTCAGGGGAATAGAGATCTTGGTTCTTTTGCGTCTCCTACTACTGAATTGCAATCTTTCTTTGGCCGGGCCATTGTAAATTACAAGGATAAGTATTTGCTGACAGCAACGTTCAGGGCGGATGGATCTACGAAGTTTGGTGAGAACAACAAATATGGATATTTTCCTTCCGTGGGTGTTGCATGGAATGTAACCAAAGAAGATTTTTTAGCCGGCAATAGTTTAATAAACAACCTGAAATTTCGTTTAGGCTGGGGTAAAACGGGTAACCAGGAATTTCCTTCTGGCGCCTCCAGGGACAGGTATGGACTGGGTCAGCAGGTAATTAACCGGCTTAACTATGGTAATCAGGATTTAAGATGGGAGTCATCAGCAACCACGAATGTGGGAATAGATTTCAGCATTCTTCATGACAGATTGAGTGGTTCGATTGATTATTTCTACAAAAAAACCACCGATGTGCTATTCGAACAAACTCTTATACAGCCAGCACCACCCGGAAAAATTTGGATTAATTTAGATGGTTATGTTTTAAACAAAGGGACTGAGATTTCCTTATATGGAACCCTTATGAATAAGAAAGATATGACCTGGAACATAGGCGGTAATGCATCTTTTCTTAAAAATACTGTAAGCGGTTTGCGCGGTTTTTATGAGACCGGGCAGCTCAGAGGACAAGGATTTTCTAATGTCAGGGGGCAAAGAGTCGTTGCCGGTCAACCATTAAATGTTTGGTACCTGAGAAAGTGGGAAGGCCTTGATAAGGCAACGGGTAAAGATATTCTGACAGACGGCGGCGCTACACTTTTTTATGTTGGCAGTCCCAACCCAAAAATGCTGTTGGGAATATCAACTGATTTTACCTATAAAAAGATTGTGGCAACGATTAGCATGAATGGCACGTTTGGACATTACCTGTATAACAACACAGCGGCGACAGTAGTAGGAATTGGTAACTTGGGAACAAGAAATATTGCAAAAGATTTAATTGGTGGCCCTGTTCAGGAATCCAGGGCTAATGCACCAGCGCCCTCTACCCGGAACCTGGAAAAGGGTAATTATTTAAAAATGGCGAACGCATCTATTGGTTATAGAGTAGGCAATATCGGGAAAAGCATAAGAAATTTGTATATCGCCCTGACCGGTCAAAATTTGTTTGTAATAACCAAATACACCGGATTTGATCCGGAAGTGAATACAGATGGCGGCTTTGACGGAATTCCTTCATTGGGTATTGAGTATATACCATATCCTTCTGCCAGGTCGTTTCAGTTGAGTATAAATTTTTCATTGTAATACTTAAAACTTTATGAGTATGAAATATTTTAAAATTCTGGTGATTTTGTTTTTCGCCCTGTTCTTCTTCTCCTGTACCAAGCTGGACGAAAAATTCAGAAGTCAACTGGAAACAAACAACACGGCTAATATCAGGGCTTCAGACCTTTTGGTATCCGCTTATAATTCCATTGGCGGTTCGTTCCAGGGAAATGGTAATATATGGTCTACAACGACCATTACTACTGATGAAGCAATCGCTCCTACCCGTGGACCAGACTGGTACGATAACGGACTCTGGCAGGCATTGCATGCCCATACCTGGAATGCAGATCATGAATATGTAAACAATGGATTTAATGAAATGCTTAGCGCCCAGTTTGCCGCTTCAAATGTGTTGCAATTTAATCCTACACCGCAGGAAGCTGCGGAGGCAAGATTTCTCAGGGCTTTATCTATGTACTGGGTATTGGATGGTTATGACCAGGTGCCTTACAGGGAAGATTTGAAAGATTACAAGGTAATACCCACAACTAAAAAAGGAACAGAGGCTGCAGACTTCATTATTAGTGAATTAACCGCTATAATAGCTACGCTTCCTGATACCGGCCCTGCTTATACAGCAAACAAAAATGCTGCGAAGGCTTTACTGATGAAAGTTTACCTGAATTATGGGGCATATGCAAACAGGGCGGCGCCCACATTTGCTGCTGCTGATATGAACAAGGTCATTGCCCTCGCAGATGAGATAATAAACAGTAACAAGTACACATTGAATGATAATTTCTTTGACATTTTTGCACCAGACAATGATGTAAAATCAACAGAAAGTATCTATTCTTTTTTTAACAGCGCCAGTGCTAACAGGGGAGGAAATGTTCGTGGATTTGCGTTCATGGTATCACATTACAATATGAACCCTTCGGGCTGGAATGGGTTCTCAACACTTTCTGATTTTTATGATAAGTTTCAACCAACTGATAAAAGATTGGGAGGATACTACCCATACCCGGCAGGTCTTCCTAACCCGGGACACAGAACAAACGTCGGATTTCTTATAGGGCAACAGTATAACTTAACCACAGATGCAGCCCTGAATGCCAG
The DNA here is from genome assembly GCA_015654695.1 of Chitinophagales bacterium. Lineage (GTDB taxonomy): Bacteria > Bacteroidota > Bacteroidia > Chitinophagales > Chitinophagaceae > VBAT01. Next base: position 71,027 of record JAATGJ010000110.1, read on the forward strand.
GAACCCTGCTACCGCCCCCCTTAGTTTCACAAAGGCGGTAAAAATAAATGAACCGGATCCAAACACCCTGGAATTTACCGGTGTAAGAGTTATAAAATACCCGTACGACTATGCAACTTCTGGTGATCAGAAAAATAACGATTACGTTATGTTCAGGTTTGCAGATGTTTTACTAATGAAAGCTGAAGCTATTCTGCGTGGTGGTACAGGTACAGTAGCCGGTACTTATGGAAGCACCGCCCTGGCTATAGTAAATTCTATACGTGCAAAACGCGGAGCAACAAATTTGGCTACTGTTGATCTGACTGCTTTGCTGGATGAAAGAGGAAGAGAAATGTATTGGGAATGCTGGAGAAGGCAGGACCTGATACGTTTCGGCAAATTCTTACAAGCCTGGCAGGAAAAACCCGCAGATGCAGGTACAAAAAATCTGCTGTTTCCTATACCTAGCAGTCAGTTAGCTGTTAATCCGAACCTGACTCAAAACCCCGGGTACAATTAATAAGATTTTTAAATAAATTTCTAAGGTCATTTGAAAAAATGGCCTTTTTTTGCTTATATATGCGGCTTAATTTTTTTCTCCCTCTTTTAATTATTGTTTTTTTTTCTTTTTATTCGTGCGGGAAAAGAAAAGACACAACGTTATTTGAATTAAAGGAATCTACAGGTATTGATTTTTTCAACCGGGTGAAATACACCAAAGATTTCAATATTTTTACTTACCGTAATTTTTATAATGGAGGTGGCGTAGCCATCGGCGATATTAATAATGACGGTCTTGCTGATGTTTTTTTTACGGCCAACATGGGCAGTAACAAATTATACCTGAATAAAGGAAGCTGGCGGTTTGATGACATTTCAGAGAATGCAGGGTTTTCAACTAAAGATGACTGGAGTACCGGCGTAGCCATGGTTGATATTAATGCAGATGGCTGGCTGGATATATATGTTTGTAATGCCGGGTATATAAATGGTAAAAAACCGGTTTGCCAGCTATTTATCAATAACCATGATCTCACTTTTAAAGAGTCGGCAAAAGAATACGGTCTTACCAACGAAGGCGGCTATACTACTCATGCCGCTTTCTTTGACTATGATTTGGATGGTGATCTTGACTGTTATATTCTGAATAACAGTTTTATTCCTGTTAATACCTTAAACTATTCCAATAAAAGAGAACTGAGGGCAAAAGATTGGCCCGTCGCAGATTTTCTTAAAGGAGGAGGTTCTTATCTTTTGCGGAATGATAATGGCAAATTTGTGGACGTCAGCGAACAGGCAGGTATTTATGGAAGCCTCGTGAGTTTTGGATTAGGGGTAACAGTAGGCGACGTTAACGGAGATCACTATCCTGATATTTATGTTTCCAATGATTTTTTTGAAAGAGATTATCTGTACCTCAACCAGAAAAACGGCACTTTTAAAGAAGAACTTGAACAATGGATGGGACATATCAGTCATTCGTCAATGGGCGCTGATATGTGTGACATTAATAACGATGGCCACCCTGATATTTTTGTGACAGAAATGCTGCCTGATGACGATTACCGTTTAAAAACAACTACTTTATTTGAAAACATAGACGTGCAGCGGTTAAAAGTAAATTCCGGTTTTTATCACCAGTACATGCAGAATACGCTGCAGGTACACAACGGCAACGGAAAATTCATGGAAACAGGGTTTTACAGCGGTGTCGCTGCTTCCGACTGGAGCTGGGGAGCCCTGATGTTTGATATGGATAATGATAGTAAAACCGATATTTATGTATGCAATGGAATTTATAATGATGTAACAGACCAGGACTTCATTGACTTTTTTGCCAACGATGTAATACAAAAAATGGCGCTTACCGGGAAAAAAGAAGATGTTGATAATATCATAAGCAAAATGCCTTCACACCCGATTGTAAACAAAACATTTCAAAACCTGGGTGATCTGAAATTTGCAGATGCGGGCACTTCATGGGGAATGACAAAACCTTCCTTTTCAAATGGAGCAGCGTATGGCGACCTGGATAATGACGGCGACCTGGATCTTGTAATAAATAATGTAAACCAGGAAGCATTTGTTTACAAAAACAACAGCCGGGAATTAAATAAGAATAACTATATCGGTGTTTCATTAAAAGGTGAAGGGAAAAATACATTCGCGGCGGGAAGCGATATTAAAATATACACAGGCAGTGAAATAATTACCCGGGAGGTAATTCCAACAAGAGGATTTCAGTCTTCCGTGGATTATAAAGTAATTGTTGGCCTCGGCGACAAGCAGGCAGACTCAATGATAATTACCTGGCCCGATCGTACAGTGAGTAAATATGAAAAACCTGAAGTCAATAAAGTCCACATAATTCAGCAGCAGGCTGCAAAGAAAAATTTACCTGCGGATAAGGATTCATCTGTCAATACATTACTGGCACCGGTTCATCAAAATTTTGAAAAGCATACAGAAAATGATTTTGTTGATTTTTATGACGAACGCAATATACCCCTGTTGATTTCACGGGAAGGGCCAAAGGTCGCCAATGGCGATGTAAACGGAGATGGATTAACCGATGTTTATATTGGAGGCACGTCAGAAAAAAAGGGACAGTTATATCTGCAGACAAATACTGGGTTTACACAAAAATCAATTCCCTCATCCGGGCAATTTTCAGATTTTGAAGATGTAGCGGTTTTATTTTTTGATTGTGATAAAGATGGCGACCTTGATTTGTTTATTGGCGCTGGCGGAAACAATCATCCTCCAAGAAGCAGGCAAATGCAACACCGCTTATTTATTAATGATGGTAAAGGAAATTTTGAAATAGCTGCCGGAGCTTTTCCGCAAAATGATATGAATATTGCTGTTGCAATAGCAAACGATTTTGACAGTGACGGGGATTTGGATCTTTTTGTAGGGGGAAGAAGTATTCCTTATAATTACGGTATTAGCCCTGCAAGCTATTTATTTGTAAATGACGGAAAAGGAAAATTTACAGATATAGCCAAAGAGAAAAATCCTGGTATAGCTAACATCGGTCTTGTCACCGGAGCGGTGTGGGCAGATGTTACGGGTGATAAGCAAAAAGATCTGGTGATAGTGGGCGAATGGATGACGCCGCGTATTTTTTCATTTAAAGGAGGTAGGTTTGAAGAAGTAAAGACCGGTCTTGACAGTTTGTTTGGCTGGTGGCAATCTGTTGCAGCCAATGATATTGACGGCGATGGAGACGAGGATTTGGTATTGGGAAACATTGGTGAAAATTTTTACCTGCAGCCAGATGAGCAACACCCTGTTAAATTATGGATGAACGATTTTGATCAAAACGGAACAGTAGAAAAAATTTTGACCCGCACCGTCAATAAAAAAGACGTGTCGGTTTTTTTAAAAAAAGATATCACAGACCAGGTAGCATCGTTAAAAAAGCAAAACCTTCATTATGTTGATTTTGCAAAAAAATCCATCCAGGATTTATTTCCCGCGCCATCAATAAAGAATAGCATAGTGAAACAGTTTACTTATAGCAGTTCCTGCTTCGCTATTAATGATGGCCATGGAAAATTTACTATTCGTAAAATGCCTGTAATGACGCAGCTTTCATCCATTAATGCAATTTACTTTACGGATGTTAACGGCGATGGTAAAAAAGATTTGGTCTTAGGGGGGAATAAGTTTGGATTTTTGCCGCAATTCTGCAGGTTGGACGCAAGCCTCGGTCATATTCTTATAAACAAGGGGGAAGGAAAATATGAATGGATGGGTTCAGGCCAATCGGGACTGGAATTGCGGGGTGAAATAAAAGATATTGCTGAGATAAAATCAAAGAATAAAAATCTCATTTTGTTTTTGCAGAATAATGACTACCCTGCTTTATATGAAATAAAAAAGACTGCAAACAAAAAATAATTTGCTTTCAGTTTTACAGAAACACATTCCGATGTTACGAAAGATGCTGCATAAAATTATACAGTACAAGTGTGAGACCCGGCCTTGCCTGTACAATAAGGATAGGGGAGAGGCCGGGCAGGTGCGCCAACAATTACATTGCAGTATAATTGCCCGGCATACAATTTTCATATCGCTGTTAATTACAGCAATTATTGGATGTAATAATAGTAAACCCAAAGAGATTCCATTATTCAAATTGCTGGAAAGCCGGAAAACCGGGCTTGATTTTAATAATAAACTTACGTCCACAACGCAATTCAACATGTTTAAGTACATGTATTTTTATAATGGCGCCGGGGTGGGTGCCGGCGATTTTAATAATGATGGTTTGATTGATTTGTTTTTTTCCGCCAACCAGGTTTCAAATAAAATATATCTCAACAAAGGAAATTTACAGTTCAGCGATGTTACAGTGGAAGCCGGAATTCCGCAGGATGGCGGTTGGTCAACCGGCGTTTCAGTTGTGGATATTAATAACGACGGATTGCTTGATATTTATATATGTCGTGTAGATAATCATGAATCCTTGGAAAAAAGCCGTAACCAGTTTTTAATTTGCCAGGGGATTAATAAAAACGGCATTCCCACTTATATAGATAAGGCGCATGAATACGGGTTGGATTTTTCAGGTTTTAGTACACAAGCTGCATTTTTGGACTATGATAAGGATGGAGACCTGGATATGTTTTTATTAAATCATTCCGTGCATGAAAATGGGACATACAGGCCACGCAATGAGTTTACCGGCACTTATCATGCTCTGTCAGGTGATCGTTTCTACCGGAATGATACTGATTCATCTTCTGCCGGGCAGGCATCGCAGCAAACTATTTTTAGCGATGTAACTAAAGAAACAGGCATCAATAGCACTGCAATTGGTTACGGATTGGGAATTGCTATTGCCGATATTAACCTTGATGGCTATCCTGATATTTATATCGGCAACGATTTCCACGAAAATGATTATTTATATATCAATCAGAAGAATGGAACATTTAAAGAAGATGGAGTGCAGCAACTCATGCATACCAGCCAATTTTCCATGGGTGTGGATGTGGCCGATGTAAATAATGACGCATACCCGGAGATCATTTCAATGGATATGCTGTCAGCCGATCCTTACATTCTGAGAAGATCGCTGGGGGAAGATACCTATGATGTTTTTAAATACAAGGTCAGTATTGGCTATTCTCATCAGTACAGCAGGAATAATTTTCAATATAACCGGAGAAACGGCCTGTTCAGTGAAATCGGCCTCTATAGCGGGATTGCAGCCACAGACTGGTCCTGGGCTGCCCTGTGGATGGATTTTGACAACGACGGGTTAAAAGACCTGTTTATATCCAACGGTATTCCAAAACGGCTGAATGATATTGACTATATCAACTTTGTATCCAGTTCTGAAGTGCAGCGAAGGATCACTTCCAATAGTACGGAGCAAAAGGATCTTGGCCTGATTAATAAATTTCCGGAAATAAAACTGCCCGATAAATTTTACAGGAATAACGGCGATCTTTCTTTTACTGATGAAGAGAACAGGATCGCCGGAAGCAAACCTACATTCTCCAACGGCGCTGTGTATGCCGATCTTGATAATGACGGAGACCTGGATATTGTAGTAAACAATATTGATGCACCGGCATTGTTATATGAAAACAAAAATGACCTGTCGGGTAAAAATTCTTCATTGCAGATCAAACTAAAAGGCCCGGCACAAAATATCAATGCAATAGGCGCAAGGGTTATTGTATATGCCGGTAAAGAGATCAGGACGTATGAAAAATTTCCAGTGAGAGGTTTTTTATCTGCCATGGAAGTTCCCTTGTTAATTGGACTAAAGAATACAAAGGTTGATTCCATACTCCTTGTCTGGCCGGATAACACATACCAGCCTCTTTCATTTCCCCCCGGCACTTCATCAATAACCATTGCTTATCAAAACAATCTTCCCTTATTTAATTACAGCAGCATTCCTGAGCATTATAAAAGTACATTAACGCCCGTTTTTGATATTACAAAAAATGCCGGCTTTAATTATTTGCATGAGGAAAATCATTTTGCAGAGTTTGACAGGGAACCTTTAATTCCGCACATGCTTTCAACGGAAGGACCTGCGCTGGCAGTGGCGGATATTAACCATGATGGTTTAGAGGATGCCTTTATCGGTTCGGCAAAGAATAAAAAAAGCGCTGTTTTCATCCAACATCCCGCAGGCAGGTTTATAAAAACTATTCAACCTGTCCTGGATACTGATAGCAGTTATGAAGATGTTGACGCCTGCTGGGCGGATGTAAACAATGATGGAAATACTGACCTTATAGTAGCGAGTGGAGGAAATGAATTTTACGGCAAAGATTCTCACAATACACCAAGAATCTATTTGAATGATGGCAAAGCCGGGTTTACAAAACTGGAGAGTGCATTTGATGATCTTTATCTTACCGCCTCCTGTATTGTGCCTTATGATTTCAATGGTGACGGATATACAGATCTTTTTATTGGCGCAAGAACCGTTCCGTGGGAATATGGCCAGGTACCGCAATCTTATCTTTTACAAAATGATAAAGCGGGAAAATTCATTGATGTGACTTCATCTTATGCAAAGGAGCTGGTAAATGTTGGATTTGTTACACAGGCCTTATGGTTTGATCTGGATAAGGATGGCGATAAGGATCTCCTGCTTTCGCTGGAATGGGGAAGTATTTGCGCATTTATAAATAACAAAGGGACATTTACGAAAAAAGAATTGACTGATAAAAAGGGCTGGTGGAATTCTATATTTCCTTATGATATAGATAATGATGGTGATATTGACCTGATCGCAGGTAATCTTGGATTGAATAGCCGTCTCAAAGCATCAGAAAAAGAGCCTGTAAGACTTTATTACAATGATTTTGATGATAATGGGAAAAAGGAACAAATACTTACCTATTATTTACAGGGAAAAGAAATTGTCTTTGCCACAAAGGCAGGATTGGAGAAGCAATTGCCGGTTTTAAAAAAGAAATTTTTATATGCTGAAGATTTTGCGAAGGCAACACTGCCGGAGTTGTTTACTGCAGAAAAAATGCATAGCGCTGAGATCTTAACAGCCAATTATTTCTCCAATGCCATACTTATCAATAATGGTAATCTGCAGTTTGAAACAAAAGCTCTTCCTGGGGAAGCGCAGTTTACTTCTTTTAAAGATGCAGTGGCAGTAGATGCCAACGGCGATAGTTTGCCGGATATTTTATTAGCCGGGAATTATTATGATAACACTATTCAAATGGGCCGGTATGATGCTGACTTTGGAACTGTTCTAATCAATAGGGGCAGGGGTATGTTTTCCTGTCAAATAGTAAATGGCTTTTCAATTAAAAGCCAGGTAAGACATATCCGGCAAATAAACCTAAAAGGTAAGCCTGCTTATATTCTTGCCTGTAATAATGATAGTGCGAGAATTATACAATTTTTGGGAGCGGATAAAAAATAGTTTTCCCATCCATCAATTAAATGGAAAGCAAAGCCGGGTAATCCAGTTACTGCTGTCCGGTTGCCGGCTGCGATCTGTTACCAGCACAAAGAATGGTGTTGTAGCAATCATGGTCTGATGGTCATTCATATAATTTGTAATTTCCCGGAAAGCTTTATTGATTGCAGAAGGTCCGCCTTTTACTTCTGTAGTAAAAAAAGTAACGCCGGGTGGCATTGATTTGTATGCAATATTCCCATATGAGGGAAGTCGTTTATCTACAGGTATAGCCACCCTGTTGAAAAAATTTATACTATCAGTTGTAGTAATCTCCGTTATAGCAAACCCCGTTTCTTTTGCTGACTGCGAAGCAATGTGTTTTTTTAGTTGATCAAGCAGGCCGTAAATAAACTCAGTACCGGGATAGCCTTTCGAGATGCTGAACGTTGATACAAGGATAGAGTCAACTATTGCGCCTTTCCCGATTTTGTAGCCATATACATTTTCTGACCTAGAATAAAAAGATCGTATTTTTTCCAGAATGGTCACCATGTTATGGGTGATCCGTTTAGCTTTGAAATAGATCTGTAAGCGTTTCAGCGGATTATAAGAAGTTGGGATCGCTGCTTCCCAATATAATTTTGTGGAATCTGATCTTGTCGAAACGAAAGTAAGAGACGTAATGGCTAAAGTATCTTTTTGGGTTATCGAAACGGGCAATGAAAAAACATTTTTGCCCGTGATAGTATAGGTATAATCATTATACATAAAACGACTTAAACTGTCGTTACCCGGTGTTCCACTGCTTTCCGGCCACCATTTTATCCAGTTTTTTTCATCAAATAAGTTTCTCTGCAATCCTTGTGGGGTTACATGGATGGACACGCTTTGGTTAACAGAAATTACATTTGGAATAAAGATATAAGTAAAAACCACCAGGAGTAAGAATAAGACCAGGATTGCTATCAGCCATTTTTTCATATAGGTTCAAAATTTGGTTGGGTGACCAGATTCTGCGAAAATAAAGGTAAATTCAACCAATTATTCGCTGATTTTGACTAAGCAACTATTTTGTTACAAAATTTGCCTTATTTTGTTCTATCCTTCACAACCTTGAAAAAAATTGCAGCCATATTACTTATCTCTGCGTTACTATTCAACATGGCAGGTTACAAATTGTTTTTTGCTTACCTGGAAGAAAAGGCTACCATCCGCCTGGAAAGGAAGATTGATGCAGGGCAGTATGACGATAGCCAATTAGTAGAAATAAAAATTCCATTAAACCTTCCATATTATAGCGATTCAAAATATGAAGCCTGTTATGGTGAAACGGAATTCAATGGAGAGTACTACCGTTACGTAAAAAGAAAGGTGAGCGGAAATACATTGTATCTTTTATGTTTGCCCCATACGGAGAAAGATAATATTGTGGCAACAAAAGCAGGTTTTGTAAAAGCGGTAAGCGAAATTCCCCAAAAGGATGCTGCGGCAAAAAACAAGGCTTCTTTTATAAAGCTGATGTTAACCGGTTTTTTACAGGAAGAAAAGATAAGCGATTTTACTTTGCAAATTATCGCATACAAGAATTTACACTCTCCCGATTCTCATCTTCTTTCTCAATTTGAACCAAAGGCCGCTGCACAACCTCCTGACATTTTATAATGCTATATCAGGAAGGCAGTCTTCTTTTATAAAAAAAGCACCATTGAAAAAAGTTGATTTTACTATTCAACAATCAGGGATCAGTAGTTGTTCACCTAAATAACAATATATATAAATATGCCAGTGAGAAATGGGTTATCCGGGATACCGGTAGTAGTAACATTATTACTATTGATTTCATGTTCGAATGAAGTTTCCTTAAACAGGGATATGATCAAATTGCTTGCGGATATTGATAAGAGCGGTTATAGCGCACAGAATCCGTTTTGCGCTGAAGCAAAATTAAATTTTTATGATTCGTCGCTTAAATTGACTACGGAAAAGAACGAGATAGCTGTGTTCGAAAATTTAATTGCATCAACGCTCCTCGAATTTGGAGACGAGGAAAAGGCTGTAGCGAAAGGTGAGGATTTGATGCGAAAGATACCCATATATGAAACAGAGCAGAGGAAAGCTGCGATGAAGGGTCTCTCCATGGCTTATTTAAGACTTGCGGAAAGAATAAACTGTGTCAGGGATCATTCTGGCGAGTCATGTATCTTTCCTATTGCAGGCAGGGGAGTGCATGCTGACAAAACCAGCTCTGAAAAAGCAATAGAATTATATGAGCAGATTTTAAACAGTGATCCTGTTGATTTTGAATCAAGATGGCTGCTAAACATTGCTTATATGACTACCGGCGGTTATCCCCAGCGGGTTCCTTCTCTTTTTTTGATAAAAGGACTGGATACGGATACTTCAGGTTCTCTAAAATCATTTACTGATGTGGCAGTGAATATTGGATTAAATATAAATAACCTGGCCGGCGGAAGTATTATTGATGATTTTAATAATGATGGTTATTTTGATCTCATAACAAGTAGCTGGTCATTAAAGGAAGGTATGCACTATTGCCGGAATAATACTAACGGCACTTTCACCGAGATATCAGACTCATCAGGCCTGGGGTATATCACAGGCGGTTTAAACATCATGCAAACCGATTATAACAATGACGGTTTGAAAGACGTCTTTGTACTGAGGGGCGGGTGGAAAAAAAATTTCGGCAAAGAACCTAATTCTTTATTGAAAAATAACGGTGACGGCACCTTTACAGATGTTACAAAAGAGAGCGGCCTGCTTTCATTTCATCCAACACAGACTGCTACCTGGAATGATTTTAATAATGATGGATGGCTGGATGTTTTTATTGGCAATGAAACATCAGCTAAGTCGGATGTAAACCCCTGCGAATTGTATATTAATAACAAAAACGGAACCTTTACCGAAACCGCGGCAAAGGCAGGGTGCGGTATCAAAGCTTTTGTAAAAGGTGTAACATCGGGAGACTATGACAATGATGGATTACCCGATATTTTTATATCTACACTGGATGGTAATAAAATATTACTGAGGAACAAAAGTATAAAAGGTGGAGAAACCGGTTTTGAAGATGTAACAACTCAAGCCGGTTTGCATTTGAATAAAACCCGCACTTTCCCTACATGGTTTTGGGATTATGATAATGACGGCTGGCTGGACATACTTGTTTGCGGTTATGAATTTGAAGGATCATTAGCTCCCTATTTTGCAGCAGAAGCTTTGAATATCCCTGCTGATAATTCAGGGAAAGTATTCCTGTTCAGAAACAATCATAACGGAACATTCGAAGATGTGTCGCAGAAAGCAGGTCTGAACAGAGTTGCATTTGCCATGGGTTCAAATTTTGGTGACATTGACAACGACGGCTACCTGGATATGTACCTGGGCACAGGCAACCCGATGTACCCGTCGTTAATACCCAATAAAATGTTTAAAAATATAGATGGCCAAAGGTTTATTGATGTTACTACATCAGGCCGTGTAGGCAACCTGCAAAAAGGACATGGAGTTTCTTTTGCTGATTTAGATAATGATGGTGACCAGGATATTTATATCGAAATGGGTGGCGCTTACCGCGGAGATGCTTATCAAAATTCTTTATATTTAAACCCGGGCCAAAATAATAATCACTGGATAAATATTTCTTTGGAAGGTACTGTAAGTAACAGGGCGGCCATTGGAGCAAGGATAAAAGTAACATTCAAAGAAAACGGCGTAGCAAGATCTGTTTATCGTGATGTTAATTCTGGCGGAAGTTTTGGTTCTAATCCCTTAATGCAGCATATCGGCATCGGCCAGGCTGCAATTGTCGAAAGCATTGAAATAAAATGGCCAGCCAGTAATGCTGTACAAGTGTTTAAGAATATACAACCCGGGGAAACTATTAAAATTAAAGAAGGCGATAATTCTTTTACAAAAGTAGCACCGCTGAGAAAAGTTGATTTTGCTATTCAAAATTCCGGGATCATTAGTTGTTCACCTAAATGAGAAATACCTTTTTATATCCATTTAAGCAGCAATATTTTTAGCTAAATTATCTTATCAATGTAACAACTCCTCTTTTTGTAATCCTTTTTCCTCCGGGGTTTTCCATCTCGGTATAATAAATATAAACACCAACAGGCTGTGGTATTTTTTTATATTGGCCATCCCATTGTTTAGTAATATCCTTTGTTTCAAAAATCAATTGCCCCCACCGGTTATATATTTTTAATTTTATTAACCGGCTCCTATTATTACCTGGTATTCCAAAGTAATCATTCAATCCATCTCCATTAGGCGTAAAGGCATTGGGGATATAAATTTCAACATCACATTTTTTAAAAACTTCTATACTGTCTCTTTTAACGCCGCAACTATTGCTTACCTCAACCCAATATTTGCCGGGCTGTGTAATTATAAAGGTTGAATCATTCGTAATAGCATTCATCCAGTTGTAAGAAGTAAATCCTCCCGTAGCCTTTACTACTATTGAATCACTTTCTTCCAAACAGGTATCGCTGCCCAGTGATAAAGAAGCAGGATTCTTCAAAACGGTCACATGATAAGGCACAAGACTATCACAGCCTTTTTGTGTTTTATAAACCACATTATATATTCCTGAATCTTTTACCTGATAATTATCCGGAAACGTGTAGGTATTCCCTTCACAGAGTGTTATGCTTTTAGAATTGCCAACGTCCACAGTATCGGCGCAGCATGCTTTTTTGCATAATGTAGTGGCATCTAATAAATACGGCATGCTGACCTGGTCTATATTATCAAAATGCTCCAGGTTGGTTGCGAAGGATAGAATACTCACGTCTTTATTTTTAAATAGCTGGCTTACATCTTCTGTGATCATGCTGATGGATGAGTTTAAACAGCCCATATCAGCAGTCGTATCTGTTTTAATAAGATTAGATACGCCTTCTCCCTGTTTGTTTGAAAATATATAATAGCCATACGGTGTGTTTAGCAGCGATTGAGGAACATAGCCTGCGCCCGGATCGTAGGCTTTTTGCCAAAGTATCTGCCCGTCTTTATCCATGTTTATAAGCAAAGGCTTTTTACCATCATACATCAGCACGGTCTGTTCTCCATTGCCACCGCCGGCAATGGCATCCGCTGTGTAGCAACCAATTTGTGTATTATAGTAACCCAGCACTTTTTTCAATACTCCGCCGGATGTTGTAATCATATTGGCGCTTCTTTTTGTGTAAGGAGAAGAAGAGTAAAGAACGGAATCAGAAAAAGAAAATAGAAAAGATAAATCTCCATTGGGCAGTTCAGCAACATGTTTTACCGGTCCGATTGAAGTTACATTATAGGAGAATGTAGAAGGATATTGGTAAGATTTATCCCATATCCGGGTGCCTGTAGTATAATCCAGAGCAAACAGGTAATAATATTCATTTACAATTTTACCAATGTCCGGTCCTGATAACAACTGCTCATGCAGGTTAATGCTAAAAACAAGATTTCCATTTTGCAATTGCATAAAACCTGTGTTGGGAATTCCGAATGCATAGGTTTCCATCGAAAATTGCGATTTCCATCGGACGTTCCCGTCCTTATCAATCCGTATAAAGAAAGTAGGCCCTCTCTCATTATGACCAAGGCCTGGCGTATTGGTCCTTATTTTTATAAAGAAACCATGAATGATGAATTCCCCGTCATTTGTCGGGTAGATGTTAGTAAAGAAGGACGTAATGACAAGTTCGTTATATCGGCTCATGGTTTTCCCCCAAACCACATTTCCATACTTGTCTATTTTTAATAGAATTCCCCACCCTTTTATGTTGTTATTGTTTTCGTATTTCTCAATAGAGCCAACAACAAGAAAATTTCCGTCCGGCAAGGATGCAATATCCCTGAATGTTAAATTGTTGTATCCCGGCGGAGCAGGAAATCGCTTACTCCAAACTACAGTACCGTATGGCGTTAGTTTACTCAGAAAGCCATCTCCAAAAAGAGAAAGGCTATTCGGAATACCTCCGGCAAGAATAATTTCATTATTGGCGGTAATTGTTTTGTTAATTGTCTGGGGAGTCTCTCCTTTGTAGTCTATTGAAAAATAATCTGCGATGCAGGTTTGTGCATTGGCGCGTTCAATTGCCAGTAAAGCAATCCAAACAAAAAATATTCGTATGATTTTTATTCTTTGCACGCCTTAGTTGTATCTTAAAGATACATTCAAAAAGCGGGGTAATAGATTTTAGTGACCATTGACACAAAAATAAGAGTGATCTTTCTTTGGCCAGGTGCTTTTTCTATGAAGCCCGGAAGTTTTTACTTTTTCACAACAAACGTTTGCAACATTGAACTGCACTCTTTGCATCCGCTATAACAGCGGTTATTGTTCTTTAGCAGATTAAACAATTGCTCATGTCTTCGAGCGCCGCCTAAGTTTATGAATCATGACTTGGAAATTAATCCAATTACTGTAATTATCTTAGCAGGTATTCTACACATACTCACCTCATTTGTGTATTATTACTAAAAAAGGAAAAACAAAATTGCGGGTTGTGCAGATAAGATAATGAGTGGTTTTGTACATTAAATAATAAACAAAACTCTCCGCCGCCTGGCGGATGAAGGCTTATGAAAAAAATCCTCTGCATCGGCGAAGCGCTGATTGATATGATCTGTACTGATAAGGGAGTAGCTTTGTCAAACGGCCAGTATTTTCTGAAAAAGCCAGGCGGCGCCCCCACGAATGTAGCTGCAGCTATTGCCGCATTGGGTGGTTCTGTTGAACTGGCTGCTAAAGTGGGCGCTGATCCTTTTGGCAAACACCTGATTGATGTAATGGAATCTTTCGGCGTTTCTGTAAAATGGATGGTGAAAGCCCCGGATCATTTTACCACCTTTGCTTTTGTATCATTAATGGAAAATGGCGAACGTGATTTTTATTTTAACCGCGGGGCCGATGGCCAGTTAAATAGCAGTGATATCGAAAACATTGACCTGGATGAGTTTTGCATCATCCATTTTGGTTCCGCTACAGCATTTTTACCGGGGCCACTTCAGTCAGCTTATACGGGATTGCTGCAAAAAGCATTGCAAAAAAATATTCTCATCAGCTTTGATCCTAATTACAGGCATTTACTTTTCCAGAATAATACACAGTCTTTTATTGATCAGTCATGGAACTTTCTTCAGTCGTGCCATTTTTTTAAACTAAGCGATGAAGAAGCCCTGCTGATCACCGGTGCATTTACCGTTACCACTGCTGCTGATATTTTATTTAAAAAAACAAAAGCTGTTTTTGTTATCACCCTTGGTAAAGAAGGAAGCATGCTGGGTTTTAATAATTCAACGGAGCTGATTGCCAGCATACAGGTAAAACCTGTTGATACTACCGGTGCTGGCGATGCCTTTGTTGGCGCTGTACTGTACCAGTTAAGCGCTTTTTCATTTGATGAAATGAGTAAATTCTCCGCTGACAACTGGAAGAGAATAATATATAATGGCAATAAAGCCGGTGCGAGGACCTGTGAGTATCTTGGCGCTATGGAAGCTTTTAAACACCTGAGCAGCGACATCTTTAAATGACTACCTCGCTTTGTCCAACCGCGTATTACATAAACAAATTAAAGGAACGCTGCAGAAAGAGCAGATAGATATTGCCGGGGGATAACTTGTTTTAAACCGTGTACTACTGAATTGCATTTTATCTTTTCAGATCGAATAAATATTTCTTTCGGTTAAACCTGTCAACATACAGGGTAATGTTGTGGTTTAGTACATAAAACTTAAGCGTTGTTTGGTCGAACGGAAAAGGTTGGCTTATAAATTTGCAAAGCTCTGCATTCATGGTGTCAGTGTAAGTCAAATAAGATTGTATTACATTTTCTGTGATCGTTGTGTCAATGCCAGGCGCTAATGACCCCGGCGCAAAGAGTTTAACTGTATTCATGACCTGGTCTTCAACCTGGTGGGAAAAAGAACCGCTTTTAAATTCGCATTTCTCAAAATTCAGCTCGATTTTTTCAGCGTTTGCTTTTAGGTTTTCAATTTCTGAATTTATGTGCTGTTCAACAATTCTTTTTATTTTCCTGGTTGCGCTGTAAATAAGCCAAACACCTGAGAGCCCGGAAACGATGAAGGATAAGTACCATAACGTTGGATAAGGAATTACACTTCCGTTATAATTTCTGAAAAATATAGTCCCGGTAAAAGAGGCTATAATAAGTAAGAATCCAAAAACTATCTTCATAAGTATAACCAGGAATTAACTGAAACTGGTCTCACTATTAATACGATGTTGCCGAAAGCATTTCCGTAACCATTAAATATACAATCCTCATCCCGGTTTTTCAAAAAAACGACATTGATTTTCACCATGCTGATATTCGCTTTTTTGTATTGTCAGGGGATGGCGGCAGTATGTATTGTTATTTTATTCCGGGATCAAAAGTAAATCCTAATAAGCCCTTACTGAAAGAGATGATCACAGTATCTCCCGATTTTAAATTCTTCAGCTTTTCGGTGTTCCTTACCTTCTCAAAGGATAAAATCTTCTTCGTTCTAAAATCAAAAATCATCGGAGTTTGTTGATCAGACTCCAGGAAAAGAGCGGTCGTATATTTTTTGTCTACTCTACCGCCAACTTCAATTCTATTTAAGATCAGAAAAGCAGACAAAAAGGGCGTTTGAAAAATGAAATAGAAAGGTATTGCTAACGCTGCAACACCAAGTAAAACATTGGCAGCCTCGTTTATATTCTCAACTTTTTTTAATGCAAGAAATAAGATAATCAGGGCGCCAATAACTATTGTCCAGGTAAGAAGTGTGCCAGACTTATTTTTAAGCAATTCAAAGTCTGCTTGTAAGTATAAATTTTGCTGTTCCGGTATAAACAAAAAAGACAGAACTACTAATACCAGCATCAAAATTATTGTAAAGCGATATTTCTTAAGGACTTTCATCATATTGCTGCCAGCAATTAAATATACAACCCTCATTCCGGTTTTTCAAAAAACTGACATTGATTGGACACTCGTTAACGAAATAAATTATTTTGTAGTCTTAGCACCTATTTTCTCACCAAGTTTTTCAAATTCTATATCGTTTGGCTCCCATAATTCAATTTTGTTGCCTTCTATGTCCATGATATGAACAAATTTACCGTACTCAACCGATTCAATGGTATCTGTGATTACTACACCTCCCTTCCTGAGCTCAGCGATAAGTCCTTCTATGTTATCTACCCTGTAATTGATCATAAAGTCCTTAGAGGAAGGTTCAAAATACCTGGTCTTGTCTGAAAACGGGCTCCATTGTGTAAACCCTTTTTGGGTGGTATCAGCCCCCTGTCTCCATTCAAAAACTGCCCCATATTGATTAGTATTCAGACCAAGATGTGTTTCATACCATTCTCTCATTTTTTTTGGGTCTTTACACTTGAAAAAAATACCACCAATGCCGGTTACCTTTTTTATTGCTTGCTGCCTGGTATTGCTTTTTGTTGTGATGGACTTAAAAGTGAAGCCAAGAATGAATGTCATAGCAAATGCAGGGATTAACATTATCTTTTTCATTATCGTCACGATTTTTATTTTATGAGGATTGTCATTTACGCTTACGTTCAGGGCTTGCCGGGGTGCTGATATTCTATGTTCCTTCAGCCCGAACTACAGCTGATAAGCGAACGGAACGATCAGTATATATTCGTCAGCCAGCATCGCAGAAAGCCCAATGTTGTATGTTCGCCCTTCGTCTTGGTGCTTTGAATTGAAAGTATGTGTCCAACGAAGCAGAGTGTGCCCCGGAAGCGTTGGAACAAGGCAGGCTCTTTTGCAATGTTGGCTTTGTGTGTCGGCTTTGTGTGCCTTGCAAAAGAGTCTGCCTTGGTGCGTCGGCTATACCTCAAGTTTTCTCTTTTTGTACTTTGCCTGTTCCTCTTCAAATAATCTTAGCTGCTCCTCTTTAATTTTATAAGTTCCATTGCCATTCTTTCTATCCTCGGTCATACCTGTAGTTCTTGCTGCTGCTGTTACTTCACCCCAATCAATGAAATAGTTTTCAAAATATTCAATTGGAAATTTGCTATGTTGTTTGACTTCATCTTTTGTTGGAATGTGTCCAATAGTGTTTGAAATAGTCCTAATTTCCAATTGCAAAACTTTTTTGCTTACTTGATATTTTTGTTTCTTTAATCGTTCCACACGACTATTTTTTGCTTTCGGATAGTCATCATTATTTTTCCGAAACGGATCAATCCCTAAATTTAATTCTTCATGACGTTGTAAAGTAGTATTATGATAATAGTCTGAAAGTTCAATGCCCACATACTTTCTGTTTAATTGCTGTGCGGTCAATGTCGTTGTACCTGCGCCATTGAAAGGGTCTAAAACAAATTCTCCTTCGTTTGTAAAAAGAGAAATTAAGCGATACATAAACATTGGCGGAAGTTGGCAGGGATGGTCAACTCTGCGACTAGTATGTTTTAGCCTGTGAACATCCCACCAAATATTTGTTGATATTTCTTTGTCTTTTGCTTTAAGTCTTTTACGTTTTGAAATACAGATTTCTCTTATACAATAATCCTCTTTAAGTGCTTCAATGCCTTTTGTTTCAAGTAAAGAATTGGTTTCTCTTACAAAGCCAGGTAAAGATTTGGGTTTGCCTTTTGAAAAACATAGAATTGAATAATGCGAAGGCATTATCATTCTCACTGGCATACTTAATCCCTCCCAAACAATCCAGTCTTGATAGTCAAGTATTTTATTTAAATGTTTGAAATGTCGGACGCACCATTGAGGAATATTTAAAACTGCAAGTGTCCTGCCGGGTTTTAAAACTCTTGCAAGTTCGCTTAGCCAATTGTCACACCAGTCAAAGTATTCTTGAATGTCAATTCCATCATCCCAACTCTCATATTTTTTTTTGAGATTATAAGGAGGATCGGCAAAACAAAAATCAATACTATTATCTGGAATACTTTTTAGCTGCTCAATACAATCGCCACTAAGTAAAACAGATTTATCAGAATATAAATTTTCAATCTGTGGGAATTGAATAAAAGAATGTTTTTTGTTTGATGCTTTGTAATTTTCCCTTTGGTCGTAAACATTTACATATTTGTATTCAGGTAATCCAAACAAGTCAGTAAGACGATTTATTATTTCTTTTGGATAAGCTGCAAAGTCAACGGAAATGTCACGCCATACGTCCGAAATTAAGGTTCCAAACTCATGATACAAATGCTTTTTGCCTCCATAGTCTTTGGTTGTTTTGTCACATGAAGGGCAATATGTATAGCCAATCCTTGTTTTTGTATGGTTTAAACCCCCCTTGTATCTAGTCAAGATTAGCAATGCACAATGTTGTTCTGATAAATAGCTTTTATGTTCAATCGGTTTATCAAGTTTGACAGCAATCCAAAGTTTCAGATGAATATCGTGTTGAAGCTGGGTACAAAAGTCTGCCGCAAATAAAGATGAAGTCAAAATTGCAATTGTTGAGTTATTATTAGTCTTGCTAATAAACTCATTAATTTCTTTATAAAGCGTTTCCTTTTGAGGAATTTCTTCGAGTGATTTATAGTAGGGTAGAATAATAAATTCAACATTTGTAGAAGTAGTGTTTACTTCTGTAATGCTTTGCTTTTGAATTTTCTCCTTTAACTTAATGCTTTCTTCACTTAAATGCATATCCCTGAATGTTATTTGTCTAAACTTATTAGAAATTTAACAAGTTTGTCAAGTTCGCTGTCTTTAAAGGTTACAGTACAATCGCTAAATTGGCAAATAGCTTTTAGTGCAGAGGAACGTTCAAAGTTGCCTGCTCCATCAATTATATATGCAATTTTGTGACCGTGTTTGCTTAGCTGCTTTTGTCTTCCTTGTGCTTGTCCAGCTTTGCGTTCTATGGTACTATTGGTTGTTACTTGGAAGCTGATTTCGATTGCACAATAATTCCCTTTTGGTGAAGCAGCAACTATATCGTAAGAAAGTAAGGTTCGTTTATTTTGACTTATTTTTTCAATTTGCTTCCTTTTGAAATCCCATTTAGGAAGTTTATCCTCTAAATAGTCAATTACATATTTTTGAGCAAGATTACCTAAGGAATTTGCTGTTGCTCCTCCTGTAATACGACTAACCCAAATGTATCGTTGTCTAACAAAGGCATCCAATTCTCTTTTATGTCCGATTAGGGTTCCGATTGTACATTTTTCTTCAATCTCTACAGGAATACCATCGGTAGTTGCAGCACCACCAAATAAAAGAAGGTTTATTATATCTTCCATTACAGGTGTCAACTTTTGGGGAGTTGCAAGCCCAATACCGTCAACCATTAAGTGGGTGTTATTCCAGGTCTTTTTACCAGATAGTGTTTGAAATTTATAAGAGTAAATATTCTCATTCCAAACGAACTCCATAGTGTCATCGTCGAAAATTTTTGGAAGTTCCTTTTTGAACCTCATAAGTTTTTCACCGCCAACATCAGAAAGCACGATTAAATGTTTCAAAAATAGATTTGCTGATAATTGCCTTGAAGTAGATAAAACCTTTTTCCATGCAAAGGGTTCCGCATCTGCTATATTTAGCAAGCTAATGAACTTGTCCTGTGTTTCTATGAGTTTAGGAATGATGCTGGAATTTCTTTCCAGTTCAGCGATTTTTTCGGGCCAAAATTTTAAAGCGTTAGCTTCTAATTCTTCGATTTTTCTTACCATAAATATTAATCGTCTTACTTAGTTTAAGTTTCCCAACAAATTTAGTATAATGTGTGGTTAGTTCGACCTGAAACTTTTTAACTCTTTGTCAAGGTATAGCAAAGGTGGTATTTGTTGCTTGGTCAGGATAGTTGTATTGCTCATGTTAGAGGTAAAAATGATTAGAATTCCGTCAGGCGGTATGGGTGGGTTGTACTGCTGACATTTTTAGCTCTTTGCAAGGTTGGCTTTGTGTTCGGATTTGTGTGCCCTGCAATGTGCTAAAAATAGCATGGTGTCGGGCGGCAAAGTCATGCGAACTTGAATTTGAGTAGGATGCTGTTTAGGGTGACATACAACGTGTGTATTTCCGCTATAATACGTTACTAACAAAAGTAAACAATTTTTCAACTCTTTCTTTTTTAGCTACTTGATAAAAAATACGCGATGGTAAAGGAGTATCGAAAATATAAATCAGGTCCGCGTTAAATCATCGGTCAACTACTTCCCTGCGATTCTTACAATGCAACAATAGCTTGCTATTTTATTGAAAGCAGAAGTGGTAGAAAAATCAGTTAGCTGTTCCGTATTTCTTTATCAATGCAAGTAATACCCCATTTGTCCAGCCAAATCCATCCTGGCCTGCGTATTCACCGCCACCAGCTTCCAAATGAGTATCCACTACATTGTATTTTTCCATCAGCTTACCGGTTCGTTTGAATACAGCAGTGTTTAATTGTATCCATCGTTTGGCTATTTCTTTGGCTAATTCAGCATAGCCATAATTTTCTAATCCTGTTATAGTGATCCATTGCAGTGGCGCCCATCCATTCGGTGCATCCCATTGTTGGCCGGTTGTTTCTAATGTGCTGACAACGCCACCGGGTTGTAGAAATTTTTCTTGGATAATAGCGGCCACCTGTTTTGCCTGTTCATCAGTTGCTATGTTAAAAAACAAGGGAGCGACACCGGCCAGGGTTAATAATTCTTTTTGTTTCCCTGCTTTAAGATCATAGTCAACATAAAACTCCTGTTCCTTATTCCAGCAATATTTTTGAATACCGTCTTTTCTTTTCTCCGCTGATAACCGGTATTGTTTTGCAGCTTCATTATTTCCTGTCAGTTGATATGCTGCAACAAGGGTTTGTTCCAGATGAAACAGGAGGCAGTTCAGGTCAACAGGAACAATATCAGTAGTGTGTATGCTGCCAAATGAATGCGCATCTTTAAACCAGCGGCAGCTATAATCCCATCCTGATTCCGCACCTGCTCTTAAATGACGGTATAGTATGGATGGTTCCTGTTCAGATTCATGCGATAGCTCTGCATCCTGCCGGAATGATTCCGGTCTTGCCGTATCGTTTTCATCCCAGTATCGGTTCAGTGTTTCTCCATCAGGTAGTCTTACAGTATGATGCAGGGCGGTAGTTGTTTCATGTAACTGATCAGCGCCTTTCATCCAGAAGCTGTATTCCTTTTCTAATTGCGGCAGGTGAACGGTCATCGCTTCATTTCCCTTAATACCGGCCAGCATTTTTATCATCAGCGAATAAAAGGGAGGTTGCGAACGGCCAATAAAATAACTGCGGTTGCCATTGGGGATATATCCAAGCGTGTCAATCAGGTAAGAAAAGTTATTCACCATATTTTCCAGCATCTCATTTTTGCCGGAAGCTTTTAATCCAAGCATGGTGAAATAGCTATCCCAGTAATAGATCTCTCCAAATCTTCCTCCCGGAACAATATAAGGACAGGGAAGGGGAATAAGCGATCCTCCTTTTTTGTCCGGCTGTCGGGCCAGTACATTCCAGAGCGTTTCGATATTTTCTTCTACTGTTTTTGTTATATCGCTGGTATAGCCGTTTGAATGAGGAACAGGCAATTCAAAATTTTCGGATACAAATGTTGAAAGGTTAAAACCGGGCTGGTCTTTTTGCTGAATGTATTTTTTATTGATCTCTTCAGGAGCGCCTTTGGGCAAACAGTCCACAAAGGTTTTACCATCAGTAAAAACATTTTTCATTTGTACATCACTGAACAGATCCGGAAGATCAAAAATTTCTGCTTTGCTCATTGAGTGTGTTTCAGGTTTTAGTGTCCGCCGGATGTAAATTCAATAGGTGTAGTTGATTTCTTTTGCATCCTTGAAAATAAAAAAATGCAAACTAATAATACAGCCATAGGCACCAGTGAAAAATAAAATGCTTTTTGTCCTCCTATATTTTTAAAAAGATAACCTACCAGTCTTGATCCTAATGTGCCCCCGATAGCGGAGAAGAAAACAAGTAAGGAGGCCATCGGGCTATGAAATATTTTTTCCGTTGAACTTAATACAAATGAATTGACCAGCGGGTAAATAGGAGCAAGGAAAAAACCGATCAATGGGAAAACATAAGCAATGACAGGCACATCGGCCATCGAATCTATTTTTTTAGGCACCATGTTTTGTGTCTGCGGCAATACAAACAGCACCATCAATGCCGCACCCACCAGGCAGGAAGATAATATTACGGTCCATGATATTCTTTTTACCAGCAGGGAAGAAATGTAACGGCCAAGGGCAATGGACAGCATCAGGATAACAGCCATCGTCACACTGATCTTTTCCGGAAGCAGCAATACTTTTTCATTAAAGGTAGGCAGCCAGCTCATAATACCCTGTTCCGTCATCACGTACATAAAAGCGGCTATGGCGAATACTAACACCAGCGGCCTTTTCAGCAACTTTATCATTTCAATAAAATCATCTTTCATACTGGTACCGGGAACCTGGTATTGAACATTGAATTTTGAAAAAAGTAAGATCAGGAAAGAAACGGTTACCAGCCCGGCTAATACCAAATAAATAGTCAGCCAGGCATCCGGATCGGTATCACTGTAAAACAAAGGGAAGGCGATGAACCCTGCGGCAATGCCGATCATAAAAAAACTTTCAATAGAACTGAGCAGGCTTTTGTGTTCTTTGTCATTGTTGGTGATCAGGCCTATCATGGAATAGACGGATACTTTGATAATGGCAAAAGATATACCTACGCAGGCAAATAAAATTCTTACGGAAGTAAAGGAATTGCCCCAGTACATACCAAGACATCCTGCGAAAACAAGAGCCAGCGCGATCAACATTCCTTTCTTGTATCCCAGTCTTGGCAGGAAAGAGCCAACAAGAAATGAAACAAATGCAATAGAAAGATCTTTAAAGGCTTCGAGTGAACTTGCCGTAATCTCATCCACATGGTAACGGTTCTGTGATTTCTGTATAAGGATTCCTACGCTGTTCAGTAGGATGGCAAAAACAAAATAGTTAAGGTATAGGGAGAACTTTATTTTAAAATTAGACATCGGCAACCGTTTAATAGTAAAATAGGCTACCCATAATGAATGTCAAGCGGGTTAATAAAACTATAACGTTTGCGGTGTAAAAAATACCCGGTTTATGAAATGCCCATCCTAAAGTCACCGGTTTCCAGGCCTGTTACTCATTGCGGGATCTTTTATAAAGAACCGCCTTCCACTAACTGTGATTCAAGAATAACTTCTTCCTGCGTAGTATCATTCCGGAGGCAGGAAAACATCTGGGCAAATGCCAGCTTACCCAATTTGTACCCGCTTGTTTCTACATAGGTGATCTTCGGATCATACATAGTGGGGAAGAGCCCGTTGCTGATGCTGATAATAGCGATATCTTCCGGAACTCTCAGCTTCAGTTTATGAACAGCGTACATAACGCCAATCAATATCATGTCTCCCATGCAAAAAATAACATCGGGCCTGTTCTTTTCCTTCAAGGCTTCTAAGGCTACTTTTTTTGATTCGGCGATACCTTCGGGATAGTCAATAGTAAGTTTTGTTTTGGGTGAACGTTTTTCGAATGTTTCTTTGAATGAAGCGCAACGGATCTTTGTAATACTCAGGTGCGGATGGCCAAACAGGCCAAGCACCCTTTTCTTTTTCTTTTCAATGATAGCTTCTGCTGCTATTCTTGCCGCTTCCGCATCTGCCAGGCATACTTTATGATAGCCTTCTACTTCCGCTACCCGGTCAAAGAACACGACAGGTATTTTCAATTCTTCCAGTTTGTGAAAGGGTGTCATGTCTTCCGTTTCAATCGAAATAGAAACAAACAATCCCATCACCATATTCTTACGGAAAAGATGAAGATTGGAGGTTTCCAGTTGTACCTTATCCCTCGATTGCATGATCATGACGGAATAACCATGCACCCGTGCATCTTCTTCAACAGCCGCAATAAAGGAATCATAAAAGAAATTATCAATGGTGGGCACCATGATGCCGAGCACATTGCTTTGCCGTGTCCGTAATTGCACCGCATAATTATTGGGTTCATATTCTAATGCTACGGCAAGTTCTTTTACTTTGGTCTTGGTATTTTCTGAAATATCAGGATGATCTTTCAGTGCACGGGAAACCGTTGAGATACTGATACCGAGAACTTCGGATAGTTTCTTCAGTGTACTTTGCTGCATTCGTCAGGGTTTTAGCAATCAATCAAAATTAACAAGCGGCTAAAGTTACTGTTTTTCTGCCCGAAATAATAAAAATGGGTATTAAGTAAGCAGGGCAGACGTATTAAAAATCAGTTAATACAGCACACGGATGACACAGATAAAACGGATTTACACAGATTTTTTTCATCAGACACTATATTAGTCCATCACTATTGTAAATAAAGTATACTTGAAAAGATTTTCACAGGTTTATTCAGCGAAGCTGAATAAAGAATCCGTCTTCATCCGTCCAACCCGTGTCATCCGTGTTCCCTTTTTTGACTTCAACCAGCTTTAAGTTTGTTTTAATGCGCCTGCCCTGATTAAGTAAGGTCGTTACGCCGTACCCGATTTTACATTAAGCCATTAAGAGGCACAAAAAAAATTGCGTTGTGACTCTGTGACTTAGCGTAGCTATGCGCCAGCATATAATTAGCGTAGCACTAATACTTCTTTGTGCCGGGATTAAAAGTTCGCCAGCTATGCCAGAATTCCTGGTAGGCGGGCACAGGCTTCAGTGAATAAGAAGTATCTATGCCCTTGCCATCTATTCTGAAATGTTTGCCGTTGTACTCAATAGTATCATTGTTCAAATTGAATTTTGTATCAGCCGGTCTTTCAAATGCAAAAAAACTTCTATCATCTTTTGCCACTACAAGAAGCAAAGAAATATTATCCATTTTATCCAGGATGATGCGTTCTTTTTTCAACTGTATCCAATCATACGCTTTTCTTTCATCACCCGCTTTTACCCCTATTACCCATGATTTATCTTTCCAGGAAAGACTGTCGGTACCGGTTAAGCCACCCCTGCTTGTACCGTCTTCATATTTTGTTGTTTTACTGTATGATTGTATAAATGAAGAATCGGCCTGCATGATCAGCGTGTTTGGATGCAAACTCAACCAATTGGTCAAAGATGTTTGCGTGCTGAATACTTCCGGTAATTTTTGTCCCTTTAATTTTCCGGTGATCGCTTCACCTGTTACCTGCCGCCACCAGCTTTTAGTACTGGCATCTTCCAGCATGGCATTAAAGTGGTCCATACCTACAAGCCTGAATTTTTCTTTTTTACCATTTACGATGGGTTCAAAAACGCGGCCGGTTCTGCAAACCGTACAATAGGTAACGATCACCGCTTTACCACCTACGGTATCCTGTATATGATGGTGATAGCCTAAGAATTGGATCGGGTAAGCCTTGGCTTCCCCATTAATGGAAACTCCAATAACGAGGCGGCTGGAATCCACTTTATTTTTATCAGAGCCGGTCATCAGCAATTGCCCGGGTTGTTTAAACATGGCATCCGCTGCCATGGTGAAATTAGCCATGTATATTACATAAGCTACTATGGCAATAGGTATGATCAGTAACCATTTTCTTTTCCGGTGCCACTTGGCCTTTAAAAGTCCAACAAGAATCATCAATCCAAATAAACCACGGAACACCCATCGCCATTTGTACAAAAAATAGGCGGCATCAATACTGTTCATTTGCTGGCTGCCGGGCATAGGCATGATGAAATACACGTTTGCTACTTCAAACAGCAAAAGACCTGTCAGTCCTAACCAAAAGAGTTTTTTCATATTAATTTGCTTTATATTGGTGGTTGTATAAAAATACTTTATTCCGGAGAACAACTGATCAGCCCTGACCTCGTTTCCGTGAAATTTGTCTTTTTCCTTAAAATGGTTTGAAGCACAGCACTACCTTCTTTAATTTTAATAGTTTGCCCCGGCTGAATATTTTTAAATACTTGTATGGTATTACTGACAGGCCATTTTATTTCAATCTTTTCAATTATCGTCGCACTGCCAATCCCTATATGCTGCATTAACGGATTGGAGCCAAAACTGCCACCGGAATTCACATCCCGGTAAACAGATCGTTCAATTCCGTTTTCTTTAAATGACACTTTTATTTTTGCACCAATAGCGACCCTGTTACATTTTGTTCCTTCCAGGTCCAGGTTTATCCAGCGATTATTATTTTGCCCGGGGTTGATGTATAATGAATTCTGGTAAGCATCCCCTTTATAGGCGCCGCCCATATCAATATAAATGTCCTGGTCGCCATCATTATCGAGGTCTGCAAAAGACACGCCGTGACCTTTTTGTAAATTACCCACCCTTGCAGAAGAAGTAGCATCAATAAAGGACCGGCCATTTACATTTTTAAATAGTTTATTCGGCACCAGCGACTGGTAAAGCGGGTTACCCGTACCCATATAAATATCAGGATAACCATCATTATCTATGTCGCCAAAATTCATTCCCATGGCAAAAGCGACCTTATGGAGCCCCGCTTTATCTGTAACGTCTTCAAAAGTTCCGTCATGTTTATTTCTGAACAGGAATTGCCTGCCTGAATTACCGACGTTGAAATGCAATGCTTCTGCAGCGGGATACGGGGCTAAAGATCCGCCAAATTCATAACTGCATACTAATATATCAAGCCAGCCATCATTATCATAATCAAAAAAGCAGGTGGGGAATGTTTTGGTAGTACAGCTATCTAAACCAGCTTCTTTGGTAACATTTTTAAAATGAACACTACCGCTTTTAAGGCCTTCATTTTTGAGCAATACTTTTTGTTTGCTCAACGTTGATATAAAAATATCCGGCCAACCGTCATTGTCATAATCTCCCGAAGTAACCCCTTTTACAAAATCATTTATAGCAGCATTACTTTTTAATGCGCTTTCAGTAAATGTGCCATCTTTATTATTCATATACAGTTCGCATATATTTAAATCCCACTCGCTGTTTGATTCATTGCCGATGAAAAGATCCAGCCAACCATCCTTATTAAAATCGTTCCAGGTAGCTGTTTGTGTCGGATGAAATGAAAGCAAACCGCTTTCTTTTGTAACATCCGTAAAAGTACCATCACCGTTATTGCGCAATAGGGAATTGGGTTCTTTTCCATAAGGCCCCTTCCATGCTCCCCGCAAAACAAAAACATCTTTGAAGCCATCATTGTTATAGTCTGTCTGCATGATATTCAATCCCCCGGTAAAATCTGACAAGCCTGATGAATCTGATACATCCGTAAAAGTGCCTGTACTATTATTCCTGCAGTAATGCATTCCCTCTGCCAAACTCCAGCTTGACGATATAAGGTCTAAATAATTGTCATTGTTGAAATCATCTATAATACTGCCGCCTGCAAGGTTGTTTGTATTCAGCCCGATATTACCAGCTGCATCTGAAAAAGGTTTTACACTATGAGAACTGTCTTCATCAAGCCCTTTTATCAGGAACCCGGAAGGAACATCCTTGGGGTATCCGCCAATAGTCATATAGGCGATATTGAGCAGCCATCTCGATTCGAGATCGTCCGGGTTTCTCTGTAAAAGCATTTCATAAATTTCAATCGCATTGGAGGACCCGGTCTTGTCAACATGAACACCGGAGCTTTGTATGGGGAATAAACAGGATTGAGCGCTGTGATTATGAAGACAATTCGTTCTTTCCCCAAGTCGCATATATGCGATAGCAAGACCTTTCAGCAGCATTTCCACCCGCTGATAATCAGATGGATTTGTTTTCTTTAATAAACCTTCGAATGCTGTTACCGATTCCTGCTCACCACCCATTTCAAGCAATGTTATTGCTTTATAATAAGTAGCCTCAGGGGCTTTCAGGTAGTTAGCCGGATCGTTTAATATAGAATCCCAGAATGCCAGTTTAGCTTCCGGGCAAAAAGCGTTTGTCATAGTGTATTCGCTTTTTGCAACAGCGGAAAGCAGGGCAACCATTTCCTTGTTCGAGTTATTTTTTTCCTGGCAGGAAAAAAATAAAAAGAAAACGGCGGCATTCAATATGTTTATTTTTTTATACTTCATAAAAAATGATTTAATCCTGAACAATTACACTTAATTTCTTCGCAAACAGGCATTCCCTTTAAAGATTTTACTATGTATTGCATGAGCAGCATTATCATAATGCTTAAATGCATAACAGGCTCATTGGACAGATGCTTTTAGCGAACCTCTGCTTTGTTCAAGTAAACTTTACGGTGATACCATGCGATTGCAAACGGAGAGAAAATATATTAACTAATATTTTCCGGGGGCTTTGCCGGGGAAGTAATAAAACAGGAAGCTAAACGGGAGGAAAAAACATTTTCCAGGTATGTACATGAAAGGGTATATAAAGGATTGTATTGAAAGGTCAGTTGGTTATAGTCAGTTTCAATACTATTTTTCTTCCCAAAGGATTCCATTCCTTTTTTGGAAGACGAAAAAGGGAGGTTAGCGTTTTCTTTAGCTACAAATTCATTTTTGGCTTTATGCAACTCTGTTTTGACATGGTTGGGCAGGCACAGCAGGTAAAGCGTGTCATTTAACACTTTACGTTTTACGAAATTATATTGTATTCCGTTTAATTCAATTTCTCCATCATAGCGTTCATAATCATTCCAGCTTGTATAGTAAGGCAGGTTAAGTGCAACCTTTATTTCCATAAGTTCTGATTCATTATAGTTGCCCTTATCCAGCTCCTGGACTGTGTGTTCATTTGTTTGATGGATTAAATAATCAAAAAGTATTGAATACCCGACCAGGTTAAACAGGTACACAGTAATAAATAATATGGCCACTATTTTTTTAAACACGAAGGGAATACAGAATTAAGTATGCATTTATAATTTTGTTTTATGTCCGGGCTTTATGCAACAAACTTTTTGCATCACCCTGTACTCTTATTTATACAAATCAAAGTCAATATATCCTTCTTCCGCTCTCATCTTAGCACGCTGCACATATACCTGCTTATCCGTTGGCGCCCAGGTAGCGAGTCCATCTACATACCGGTTAAACATACAAAAAGCGGCTGCTATCAATACCGTATCATGTATTTCCCTGTCTGTAGCGCCGGCAGTTCTTGCATCATTAACTTGTTCTTTCGTAACAGACTTGCCGCCCTTCTGCACACTGCCTGCAATAGTCAATAAAGTTTTTAATTTTTCTGAAATAGGAGTTGATTGAAAATCAATTTTTATATCCTCAATCAACTGCATATCGCACTGTATATAGTGTTGCGCCAATGCACCATGCACGTTCTGGCAAAAGAAACA
Source organism: Chitinophagales bacterium (assembly GCA_015654695.1). GTDB lineage: Bacteria > Bacteroidota > Bacteroidia > Chitinophagales > Chitinophagaceae > VBAT01. The sequence goes on from JAATGJ010000110.1 coordinate 100,662, forward strand.
ATCGTTGCGTGAAGAAACATAAGCGCCTATCAGCTCCCTTTCTCCACGGGTCAATGTATTATTATCATCTCTTAGTAAAATCTCCGCTAATTCATTTAAAGGTTTGGCTGTTTCCGGACGGAAAGCCATGGGTCCGCGGATACCCGGCAGATCATTTCCCAGATTAATATGCGCCATATATATTATTTATACGTTTAGTAAACGGAATAAAACAAACCTTCTTTGGTTGTAAAGAAGGTTTGTTTTATTATCTCTTTATTGTTCTGTTAAAGGTATCGGAAATGCAGTCCACACATCATCTCCTGTTCTGTCAACAGGAAGAGTAGCAAGCCGATTATACCTGCGCATATCTATCCAGCGGTGACCTTCAAAAAACAAGGAGTATCTTCTTTGTTTCAGCATTTCATCAATCAATGCAGGCTGTGTCACAGCGCCGCTGTAATCCGGCAAATTGTGAGTATTCCTTACTTTGTTTAATGCGGTAACTGCAGCGGTTAGATTGGGCGTTTGGATATTCGCTTCTGCATAGATCAGTAGCAGTTCTTCATTTCTTATAACCGGAATGGGTGCGGTACTGGAAGTATATACCCATACATCCCTGTCGCTGCTAAGGCCACTGTTTGAAACAGAAGCTGTACGCAGTGTAGCTTTACCGATCCTGTCATCATTTACTTCAATATTAGTTACATAAAGCGGGTGAGCCAGGCGTACTTCACCAGCCTGGTTTTGCGGAAAGAATGCCGGGTTTAGCTGATCTCCGGAGCCGGTACTGAAAACACTATACACCCCTGTATTAAAACTACCATTCAGGTCAAAAAAAGATTCGTTTAATGCCGTAAGTGCAGCGGACCACTGCTGGCGGTAAACAGCCACTCTTGCTGCCAGCGCACGGTTAAATTTTATTAATCCTGCTGCATCTGCAAGCCCGGTAAAACCCGGTGTGAGTGTGAAAGAAATAGTTGCCCCGGCCAGGTCTGTTTTAGCAGCATCCAGTAAAGCTGCAATAGCTGTTATAGATTCTGTATTATTAAGTATAGGCCCCAGGTTATTAGGATCAGCTACTTCCACCCTGATACCATTGGTGTAAGTAAGATTAAGATTTAATAAAAGTTCATACGCCTTCAGCGTTTTTGCAAAACCGGTATAACCTTTCTTTTCCTCAGCTGAGATCTGTGTGGAATTAGTGGCAGCTTCTATGAGTACATTGCAATTTTTAACTACCCGGTAGCGCGATGCCCAGGGATTAGTAATATAAAACCCTGTGTTGTTTAATGTAGTACTTCCTGAACCGAGCAGCTCTGTTACAAACCGGGGATCGGCATTGGAGAAGCGGTAGATTTCACGGCCTACTACACTTACTGCATCAAGATATGTTCCCTCGTTATTTCTCATGCCCGATAATGCGCCACTAATAAGCCCGTTCAATTGATCCTTTGAGGCATTTTTCAAATAGTCTTCAACGGTAGGGCTGTTGAGATTGCCATATTCCTTTTTACAGGAAGTCGCCAACGATGCGGCAATGAGTAACAGCGCAAGTGTATAGAGATTTATTAATTTTTTCATGATAATTAAGTTTGCTTTTTAGAAATCAATTGTTACACTAAACATAGCACGTTTGGATGCAGGAAACGGATCCACATCTACTCCTGTTGAAAAGCCTGTTCCAAAATTGGATACTTCAGGATCATATCCTGCATATTTAGTAATAGTGATAAAGTTATTGAATGAAATACCTGTACGTATACCACGGATGATGTTGCCTGGAATTTTATTGAACGTATAGTATAAACCAATTTCCCTGAAACGCAGGTAGCCTGAATTTTGAACAAATCCCCTGGCACTGCCACCGAGAAATCCTCCAATCCTTTCCGGTCCGTCCGGTACGCCATTTCCATTTGCATCAGCATCATAATCGGCACTGGTACTGCCAAAATCATTCAGCAGGTTGGTAAGGTTTACATTATCACCTTTATTTTTCCAATGAACGAGGAAACGAACAGTGAGTTTACTAAATAAGGTAACCTCATTAAAACTGTTCATCTGGAATCTGGGTTCCTGGTTTCCTAAAACAACTAAACCTGAAGGATGCGCTGGTGCATCCGTTCCAACTATTTGTGTAGCGGATTTACCCTCTTCTATCTGGAAGCTTCCCAAACTTGTACCAAAGGAGCCAAGTATCACCGGGGGTATGGTAAGCTTTGTCACTTTCGAACGATTGAACCAGAAGTTCACTGATGAAGTCCATTTAATATTTTTTGAAGCGATGGGTTGCGCATTTATTCCAAGTTCAACACCCCGGTTACGCAGATCACCTGCATTCACAAATTTTGTAGAAAAACCCGATGAAGCAGGCACGGTAGCCAGTAAAAGAAAATCAAAGATGTTTTTGTTATAAAAGCTTAATTCAAAATTGAGTTTGCTTTTCAGCACACTAAAATCAATACCAGCTTCAAACTCTGTTTGTCTTTCTGGTTTTATATTGGGATCACCACCTTGTATATTTACAATAGAACCCTGGGTGCCCGCTATGTTTGAAGCTACTAACGTGGTAAACTTACTGCCGAAGGCTGGAAAGTTAGCCGATTGTCCATAAGCGGCACGCAGTTTCAGGTTATCAAAAAAGCCTTCATCCATTACGCCCAGCCTGGTAAGATTAACGGATACACCGGCTTTCGGATAAACATAAAATTTTGCAGCATCGCCGTTATTGGTTGATCTGTCAAAACGTACACCGGCTGTTAAATTGACCGCATCGTTTAAACTGGCTTCTTCCTGGATGAATATTCCCTGGTTCTGAAATTTATTCCTGAATTGCTGTGCTGATAAAGCTCCACCCTGGTCAACGTTTGACTGACCGGGCGCTACCTGTGTGGCTACATTCAGCAGGTTATTAAAATCCCCGTTTTCCTGTGTGATACCCGCCGATGTTGTAAGCCCGAGTTTATCTGAAGGGTTAAATGTATTCACCAATGATAAAATATAATTGGTGTTCAGGCTTTTGGTAGAGCCCTGGATAGAAGTGCCTTTATTAACCGCCTGGAACTGCAGTTCTCTTGGAAACAAAGCAGTAGTAACGAGGTTATAAAAATCAACACCTCCTCTTCCAATGAATTTTGTAGTTGATTTTTCTCCTTTTAATAAGATGGCCTCCACATTAAATCCTGTTGCAAAACGATTCACATTTTCGTTATTGCGCATCAGTGCTATTGTCTGTAATACGTTGGATGCACCAAAAGGATTCGCCGGGTAAGCCCCGAATTCATTAGGATGCAGTTCTATAAAATTGGGCGTTGATGATAAGGATATGCTATAGGTTACTCCGTTGTTATCATTTCCAGTAAGCCCCCTGTCAGCAGAAGAGTTTATATAATTGGTGCTTATTCCAATTTTAATATTATCATTTATCCTGTGATCAACATTCAGCCGTAAACTGGTATTACGGTAGCCGGTACCATTAACAATACCATCTTCTTTTTTCTGTGCTGTAGAAAAGTAAAAACTTGTTTTTTCATTTCCACCCGTCATGCTCAAAACACTGTTACGGGTAAAACCGGTATTGTCATATACTTCCTTTTCATAATCGTATATCTTTCCGGCCGCTTGCGCATCCCGGAACTGCTGTTTTAATGCGGCGCTTGTTGCAGGATTGCTTGACAGGCTTCCTGCTGTTTGTTCAGTGAACTGGCGTACCCCAAGCAGTTTGCGTACTTTAATGATACCAAGGTCCTGTGAAAAGCTGATCTTTGTTTTACCCTGCTTTCCTCTTTTTGTAGCAATAATAATTACACCCGCAGCAGCCCTTGATCCATAAATAGCGGCGGCAGATGCTCCTTTTAAAATTTCAATATTCACAATGTCTTCTGCACGCAGATCTGCGATACGGCTGGAGGGATTATCCTGCGTGGATGCATTACCACCGGCAGCAGCAGCGGTAATTGCATTTAAGCCGGCGGAAGTAGCTGTGTTATCCATAAATACGCCATCCACTACATACAATGGTTGTGTGTTTCCAAAAATCGAAGTAACCCCGCGCAGCTTTACAGATATTCCACCACCGGGTGCGCCACTGTTGGCATTGATATAGGCTCCGGTTATTTTTCCATTTAATGCTGCATCAAAAGTCTGGGCGGGCGCTACACCATTCAATTCCTTACTTGAAATAGTTCCCACCGCGTTGGCAAGATTTCTTCTTTTAACGGTGGTAGCAAGCCCCGTTACAATTACTTCATCCAGTTTGGCAAAATCCTCTTCCAGTTTTAGCTGGGTATCGGTTTGCAAAGATTCTGCTTTAATGGTTTGCGATTTAAAACCGGTAAAGCTGATAATAATGCTGGCATTGGAAGGAACTGTCAGCTTAAATTTCCCTTCAGCATCTGTAAACGTTCCCATGCTGGTTTGTTTAACAGCTATGCTAACACCCGGTAAGGGGACGCCATTACCATCGGTTATTTTACCGCTAATAGTTTTTTCCTGTGCAAGCAGGTAGCAGGGTAACAGTAAAATACATAGCAGCCCTGCTATACGATTCATTAAGTTTCTCATGCGAGTTTTGTTTTTGTGAACAATAATTAGTGATTGGTTTACTAATGAAAACATTTATTCTTTGATTATTTATTTCTACGCTGGTTGCCTGGCTGTATAAATATGGCTGCCATACCCATTCTCTGCTACCTGTTTTGCACGAAGCGGGTAAGACGACATATCTGTTGGCGCAGTAGTAGCCAACCCATCTACATAGCGGTTGAACATACAGAATGCTGCGGCGATCAATACGGCATCATGTATATCCATATCCGTAGCGCCATTTTCTCTCGCCCTTTCAACATCCTCTGCAGTTACAAATTTTCCTCCCTGCTGAACTTTGGCTGCAATGGCCAGCAATGATTTCAACTTATCAGGAATAGGCGCTTTGTTATAATCTTTTCTTACCTGCTCTACCAGCTCTCTATCGCCATCGAGATAAATACAGGCTATCTCTCCATGGGAATGATGGCAATAAAAGCAATCATTCAGGTAAGAAACATACATTCCTATCAGCTCTCTTTCAGCAGGTGCAAGCCCTTTATTACTTCTTAATAATATTTCTGCAAGCACGCCCATGGGCGCCGCAGTTTTCGGACTGTAAGCCATGGCGCTCCTGATGCCGGGTAAATCATTTTTTAAATTGATATGAGGCATATTTTTTTATTAAGATACTGTGTTTGTTTGTTGCGGCAGTGTATATCCTTTCACCATCCGTTTTCCCATTTCTTCATATACTGCCGGGTCAGTTGGTGTAAAACTCGCCAGCCCATCCACGTACCTGTTGAACATAGAAAAGGATGCAGCTATCAGCACCGTATCATGTATTTCACGATCATCAGCTCCGCCTATTTTTGCGGCAACTATATCTTCCGGCGTTACTTCTTTTCCCAGTACCTGCACTTTGCGTGCTATATTTAATAAAGCTTTCATCTTATCACTTATATTGGATAGTTGCATATCCTGCAATACTTCATCTACTAAATTTTTTTCTTCGCCATACAAACATCTTGCCGCCGCTGCATGGCTGCTCATACAAAACATACAATCATTCCGGTGCGATACATAAGCAGCAATCAATTCTCTTTCTGCTTCCGATAATGGAGAGGAGCCGCGTAATAAAACCTGGGCCAGGTCATATAAAGGTTTTCCTGTCTCCGGCCTGAATAAGACCAGGCTTCTTATTCCCGGTATCCCCTCTTCAACATTGATATATGCCATTTTTTATAGTATTATTTAATTTCCGTAATGCTGAGACCCTGTACGGGCGGTTCATCGCCGACAGGAGAGGAATTATTAACCGGCAATTCCGTGCCGCTGTCTCCGGTTTTATCTTTTGTAAAAAAGGTGACAGCTAAACCAATAACAAATACCAATGAAAAAATGAAAAGTGAATTTCCATAACCACCCAATTCAGTTACCAGCACCCCCACAAATAATACCGCCGTTGCTGTAAGTAACCTGCCGGTATTAAAACAAAACCCGGTGGCTGTACCACGAATAGCCACCGGAAATAAATTAGGAATATAAACAGACAGCACCCCCTGGCTGGCGCCAAAGAATAAAGCCATAATAACAATCTCCACGTAAATAACCGGGGAAAAAGTGGTATTGGTTTTAAACATTACAAATGACAGCACGGTACATACTGAAAAGCAAAGCAACATTGACTTCCGGAGGCCTATGGCATTGGTCAGCCAGCCTGATAAAAATCCGCCTGTTAGCCCACCCATGCCCAGCATCATCATACTAAGGCCGCGTTCTTTTTGTGCGTCGCTGTCAGTAATTAAACTCTGTATCCAGGTGGGTATCCAGGAAAAGATGGCCCACATGCCAATAAGCATGGTGCCAAAGATGATGGAACCGGTTATTAAATCAGACCGATGACTAACAGCAAAAATGGACTCACTTTTCTTTGTATGCTGAACAATTGCTTTACGATCATAACTCCATTTTTTTGATTCCCGCAACAGCCATATTGCAAGCAGCGCAATGGTGACAGGGAAGATGCCAACTAAAAAACCCTGCCGCCATGATGAAACGAAATAATCAATAACACCCGCGGAAAAAATTCCTACCGGTATGGCAATAGATAAAATGCCAATGAAAATGGCCCTGGTTTTTTGCGGCCATTCTTCTATCATCAGGGTAGTAGTGGTAACCAATACACCACCCAAGCCAAAGCCGCTGAAAAAGCGGCAGATAACAACAGCCCACCATGTAGGCATATATCCTGTGAGAATAGTGAATAGCCCATAACAGGCAATAGATAGTATTACTCCCGTTTTCCTGCCCATCTTATCGCTGATAATACCTGATATAAAACCACCCAATGCACCACCGAAAATGAAAATGGCATTGATGTAAGCGCTGATATTATTTAATTCGGTCTCATTTTTATCACCTAACAGGTCTTTTACGGCAACCGGTAAATAAACTGACATGAGTGTGGATATAGTTCCGGCAAAGGCAGTACCTGAGAAACAGATAGCAAACAATAGCCAGTGATAGCCCGTAATTTTTTCGTCCTGAGCGGAATTCAACATTATTTATTTTTTTAAATGGTCATACCCCTGTGGTAAGCGATTATATCCATGATTCTTTAATCGCTCACCCAGTCCTTTATAATATGCAGGATCAGTGGGTGTGACGGTGGAAAGACCGTCCACATAACGGTTATACAAACAAAACAATGCCGCTATTAAAACAGTATCATGTATCTCCAGGTCTGTAGCGCCTGCATCTTTTGCTTTTTGTACAGACTCAGTTGTTACACTTTTGCCGCTTTGCTGCACCTGGGCGGCAATCGTTAATAACGCTTTCATTTTATCACTAACCGGTGCGGTCATGATATCCTGCTTTACTTTGGCTGATGTATTTTCTTCGCCCAGTAAAATATCAACAGCAGCTGTATGTGCGGTGGTACAGAACTTACATTCATTGCGGTGAGAAACAATGGTAGCTATTAGTTCCCTTTCCCCTTCCGTTAAAGTAGAAGGGCCACGCAATAGTATCTGCGTTAATTCGCGAATAGGCGCTGCGGTATCTTTCCTGTATTCTAACAAGCCGGTGATACCAGGCAGATGTTCTTCTAGTGGAATATATGGCATACAATCCTTTTTAAACGGGTCTTACCTGAAAGATTATTTTAAAAAAAGAAGAGTACGGATTAAAAAATAATAGTTTTAAAGACGAATAATAAGGGATGTGCTGAAATTTCTTCCTTCAGACGGCCACACCCCTGGCCCAGGATAAAATGTTGGGCGCTTGGTAAAATATTGTTTATCCGTTACGTTATTAATATTTACTCTTAGCTCAAGGTTTTTAGTAACCTTGAAAGAAGCATTCATATCCAATATTCCATAGGCAGGCACCAACCCCACAGCCCCGGTCGTTTTAAGAGGTGCGACGGTATTCAATGCATCTCCAAAAGTTTCACTGGTATAACTATATAAAAGAGATAAACCGGCCTTTTTATATCGTAGTGAAGCGCCGCTGCGACTAATAAAATCGGGAGCACTTTCTACTTTATTCCCTCTTACGTTGATGTTAGTGTTTCCTGCCTTTACTACTGCATCTGTATAACGTGCATGTACAAAGGCGGTAGAAGTAAAAACAGATAATCCTGCTCTGTTACCCAGCAACCAATCTGCCTGTATAAGCATTTCAATCCCTTTGGTGAGTGAATTACCAATGTTGGTTCTGTAAGTATAAAAAGCTCCTGTATTATCGGTCTGGGCAAGTGTGCCAAAGCGCTTATCATATTTAAGCAGGAAAGCGTTTATATCCCACCGTAAAAATTTCCAATTACCTCTGAACCCCAGTTCAGCATTGTATCCTTTTGTATCTTTTATATCCGGATCAACCTTTTCAAACAAAGAAGCAGGAATAAGATCTTTGAAAAGCATGGGATGATAGGCCTGGGCCCACCCTCCATATACTTCTATATTTCCTGTGGGCTTATAGGAAATATTAACACCCAGCAAAGGGAACTTATGCTTAATAGTAACCGGAATATCATTATCCGGGTAATACGTAATTCTGCCGCTCATATCTGTCTGTCCTGTTTCTACTCTTGCACCTGCATTGACAGATAAATTACTTAACAACTGAAATTTGTTTTCGGCAAACAACGCTATATTATGTGTTTTTAAATGTACATCCCTTCCCCATACAGGATCAAGCAGGGTGAGATCATAATCACTGCCAGTGGTTCCTTTACCCAATTGTGTACGATGCAGATCATTATTCATGTATTGTACACCGGCAACCAGTGTGCTGACCTGTTTGCCCAAATTATATTCCTGCAATAAGCGCAGTTCAGTTGTATAGCTGTTGAAGCGATCAATATCTACCTGCCTGTTATTGTATTGAAGCGTAGCGGTAACAATAGTATCGCGAATATTAGTAGGCTTATCGAACTGCACACTGTTTCTTGCCCCTAAAACTGCTGATGATATGACCTGTAATTTTGTTTGTGATGCGACCTGCCAGTTCATTGTTATAGAAGGAACATGAATATCAGGACTAAAATAATTACGTGAACGTGTCGCTTGCGTGGGATCAGCATAAAACATACTATCAGTCAGCGGCCCGGGAATACGATAACGGTATTTTGCACGCGCCCATTCGGCACGGACAGAAAATTTAGCCGACTCATAGCTGACTATAATATCTTCTGCCTCGGAATCAGTGTGCTCATTGTCACGATAGCCATTTCTTGATTTTTTATACACATAACCATAATATTTGAACTTACCCAGTTTACCGCCGATAGCATTATAGGTACTTAACAAATTAAATGAACCGACCGTGCTGATATTTTCAAAACTGAACGGTCTTGTTGTATCACCTTGTTTGGTTACATAATTCAGCATACCCCCGAACTGCGCACCATATTGAAGCGATCCTGTTCCTCTTACTAATTCAATACGGCCAATGCTTTCAAGCGGCATACTATAATGGCTGGCAGGATAGCCATACATATCAGAGTTAGTAATGATCCCGTCTTTGCGATTATTAAATTCCCAGCCCCGGTGAGGATCCAATCCTCTTGCAGCAATGTTGATCTGGTTGCCTGATCCGTCCATATCATATACAAATATGCCGGGCACTTTGGCAAAAAGCTGGCGGCCTGTTTTATTAGTTATGTCAGCAGGGGTCTGCGCCAGGTCTATCACCTCTGTTTTTTTACCAGAAAAAATATAAGCACCATGCACAGTGGGAAGCTGCCGGACAATATTTTGATTGAGGTAAGATATAAGAAGAATGCTATCCAGTGAACGGGACGCTGTATCCTGTCCTGTACCTGGTTTTTGTGCAGTAACTCCGATATGAAAGCACAACAAAATCAAAAGCACTTTAACTGATCTCATCTTTGTTTTTTAATAGTTAGAAAAAAAGGGCGTCCGTAAAGAATTACAACGCCGTAAAAATGCTTGGTCTGTAAAAAAGTTTATTCAGTGTTACCTGTTATTTTTTGTTTTGTTACGATAGTACTGTACCAGGGTCAATTCCGGGTTGATCATTTTCATCAGCTGCTGGTTTGCCAGCAATAAATCAGAAAAAAGGGGCGTCCGTAAAGAATTACAACGCCGTAAATGTTTGCTCTAAAAAAAGTTTATTCAGTGTATCTACTGATTTTAATATGATCATTATGAATGCACCACCGGAATCATTTGTTTCAACTATTTTTATTAATTACTTATTTTAAAAAAACAAATCAGAAAAAAAGGGGCGTCCGTAAAGAATTACAACGCCGTAAATGTTTGCTCTAAAAAAATTTATTCAGTGTATCTCCTGATTTTAGTATGATCATTATAAATGTATCAGCGTAATCAATTTGTTTTAACCGGTTTCATCAATTACTTATTTTTAAAAAATAAGTGAGAAAAAAGGGCGTCAGTAAAGAATTACAACGCCGTAAAATGCTTGTCTAAAAAAAGTTATTCGGCACCATCTGTCCTTGCCCTTTGCACGGCATAATCACCTATATTTTTTCCCACTGTCATCCCTACTTCACAATCAGCACGGTAGTGAATACCACCGTACATTCTTGACAGCGATGCTTCTGTGGCCATTGCATTATACTGAGTAGCTTTCTCAGGAATGATGTGTCCAAGTATTGTGGCCGCTGCACCACTGAAAGTAGAGTGACCTGATATATATGCCGGGAAATTAGGAATGCCCGTTAATGTTTTTATGTTAGGATCTAATTGTGTAGGTCTTGGGTTGAAATAAAAATATTTTGTATCCCAGCAAACGATCCCGGCATCCATTAATGCCATATTCACTAATGCTAAATTTCTTGCCCACCTCACTTCGCTGAAATTTTTCGTAATAAAATCTTCAGCAGCTATAGCATCCCAGTGGCCCGGAGGGGCATATGTGCCTACGCCATCAGCCCAGAAGTGAACGATCCTTGTATGCTCACGTGTTGGATTTTTTATAAATCCATAGATCTCGTTTGTTTCGTCTTTCATCTTTGGACTGTTTACTAATGGTGGCGGCGGCGGACGAAGTGAGATAGCTGTAAGCGAGTCAAATAAAAACGCTTTTACTTTTCCGAACAATGGAAGCATGGGTGGTCGCCTGGGAGATTCAAGACTATACCAGGGAGTTTCTCCTTTTGCGATAGCATCGGTTTCCATCTGTGTCCATTGTGCCTGGTTACCAATAGCGGCGCCGGCCCGGTCGCCCCTGGCCCTTGTTACAAATTTCTGCGCTACTTGCCTTCCCAGCGCTTCACCGGCTTCAATATCACTGCGAACATTGGCCCCGGCGATGATGCGTGAACGTTTATGTTCCTCCGCTTTTTGTTGTATATAATCCTGGTCGCCGGGGAAAAGTAGTTTAAGTAATTCTACAGCGGCGCCTGCTACAGCCGCATCTTCAGAAGGATAAGATGGGAGGGCTGATTTTGGAATGAGTGCATTTACTGTTGCATCAACTGTATAAGGTGCGGCACGATTGTATAATTTTTTGTAATGATAAGTAGCTACCAGTGCATCGTATTGCGCTGCGCTGACATAGGCATAGGCCCTGGCTGCATACGGCGGATTAGCAAAGGGGAATTGCGGGTAGGCCAATGGATTATTTGCATTCGGAAAAGGATAAGTGCCATCCGCATTTTGATAAGGAGGTAAATTATGTTTGGCAACCAGCTCTCTTAATATTTCATTCCAGCGAAGTACGGCCCCGGCGCTCCAGTATTTTACAATTCGTTTTTCTTCGCCGGTCATTTCCGCCTGCCAGGTTTTTATTTCATTGATCTGTGCAATGTAATCCGGGGTAGTAGTGGCTGAAGGAGCTGTTACGGCGAATTCTGCTGGCCCGGTAAGCAGTATAGGCCTCCATGCACCGGCATTCAGATCAATATTTGCAGGATTGAGAGCAGGCGTATTATCTGTTCTGCCTTCAACATCTTTATTGCAGGCAACAATTATTGTTGTGACAACTGCAATGGCCATTAATGAAGAGAAAATTATTTTTTTCATAACAGTTATTTTTTAGCAGGTTTATCAGTTGATTTTGTTTTATGAGAGAAGTCCAGTACATAAAAGAAAGAACCATATACGGCCGTGGCTTGTCCAACATTTCTGCTATCAATTATTTTGCCCAGCACTTTTGACTCACTGTCAATAGTAGTAGTAAAACCGCCTACAATTGATAGCTGGGGCAGGGAAGGAATTACATATTTTACATTCACACCAACAGTTGTTGCATTCATTTTATTACTTGGGAAAGGCATATTGTTTCGCGTGATATCGAAACCGCCGAGAGTTGTCCATTTATTATACACGGCTTCGGCAATAAGGCGATGATTGCGGAAACCCAGCCTTACATTATAATTGGATGCATTTGGCATTTCTACTTCATTTGAATAGTGCATCTCAGTAGTGTAATAGGAGGTGCGGTCTATTTCGATATTATCCCTGAACACATACGTGGCAGAGCCTGTGGCAAATAAGTTGCCCAGTTGGTAATCCGCCATTATTCTCGCTGAAGCTGTTTTACTATGCAAGCCTATTGAGAGAGGTAAAAAATCGGGGGTATAATTGCTGAGTGGGAATGAAACGCCTGCAATACCAAATAAAGAAAGTTTCCCCGCGCCCATCTTTTTTTGAAAAGGTCTCCATTTTACAAAAAGACTCAGGTCCTGTATCCCTTTCATGCCATGAAGCGTGCCGGCTGATGCTTTTGTTTTTACATACGGCGCACTGAAAAGAAGATTAATTTTTCGGGTAAGGCCATAATTACCCATCAGGCCAAACATTTGCGTGGATACTTTTCCGAGATTCAGGTTTTCTCTTTTCAAGGTTCCTTCCCAGTACTTTTTCCAGCTGCTGTAGCTGTACATAGGGCCAACGCAAAAAGCATTTTTCTCCATCATGATAGCATCAATATCTGTCTGTGCTGAAACAGTATTGGCCATAAGCAGTGCAGGCAGCCACACAAGGATGATTGTTTTGGTTTTAAAGATTTTTTTCATAACAAAGCATTTTTAAAAAATAATGAATCACTGTGAAATCAACAGATGCCTGTCCAATTTTTTTCGCAGGCAGTTATTTTAATAACTATTTTCTCATTTTTAGTCGCCCGACAATGAAGTCGCCAACTTTTTTCCCATATTCTGTACTGACGATACATGAATTATGAAAGTGAATGCCACCATAAAAAAGGGCCCAGTTATTTTCAATAGCTGCATCCCGGAAAGATTTAAAGGACCTGCTTTTTATACCAAACTCAAGTTCTGAAGTATCAGTATAGGAAAAATTATCTCCAAACACATGCGTTAATGCTTCGGCGCAGGCAGATGAAAGAGTAGAATGGCCACAGGTATATTCAGGGAAAGGCGGAGTCTGCAGGTAAGGTCTCCAGTCCTGGTCTATATATTTATTGATCACTGTTTCTGGTCGCGCCGAATTGCTCCTGTATTTTTCATCCCAGCAATGAATGAATGCATCAAATTGCGTAATAGCTGTAATGGCATACGCATACACTGTAGCGGCGAAATCGTATTTCGCTTTTTCTGCGGCGATGCCCACGATACTCATCCAATGACCCGGGGGTGAAAACTTTTTTGTTCCAAACATCACATGACCGCTTACATTCAGTTTGAAAGGGTTGTCATCCCAGAAATCCGCAATGTGTTTTTGTTCATCGTTCAAACTATCCACGGCGTTTTTAATTGACATCACTTCAGCGTAATACTTGCTGTTCTTGTCGGTAATATTAAAAACAGGGGGCCGGGGAGGGATAAATTCAGATGCGCTGTCAAGCACTAAGGTTCTGATCATTTTCCAATGTGGCTCCATCGCTGACGTATAAGCCGGAGGAGTAGGTACCCAGCGGCCGGGTGTATCAATTACTGTATATCTTGGATAAGTTCTTGACTGAAGATAATTATCCTTCTTACTCCATTTCAGAATAACGGATGAAACCGTATCCGCAAATGCCAGGCTGCTCTCAAAAACATCCTCCGGCATACCATGATCTTTCGCCAGTTCTTTTAAACTATCAGTATAATATGACATGCTTCCTTCAGGAAAAGTAACAGCTTCGCCAAGTTTTGAAAAAGCGAGCAGGGCCGCCAGTTCGAAATCAATTTTTTCTCCGGCTCTTGGTTGGGGCACAGCGCTTAACCCATGAAGCTGGCCCCCCAGTGATTCATATTTCCCGGGATTGCCGGCGGCTATGACTTCATAAGCGGCCACGCTTGCATACATGTAATTTCTTGATGCAACGATCGGGCTGAAATTATTTCCCATTACTACGCTGTTCAATTCATAAACAGTATTGGAAAACAATAACGGATTGTGAATAATCTTTTCGTAATCATTCTTTCTATTGCAGGCTGCTAACACGAGCAATCCGGCAATAGCCACTGGAGCTATGCGCATACGAAACTAATTTTGTAACTAACCAAATGAAAAAATGGAAATAGCGGAAATTAAAGCATCAGCATTTAGGAGGCTGATGGGGGGTGGAGGAAGTAACCACTGGTATAAATAGATGGTAATTGGAACCAACTGCTGTATTCGATGCAGCGAAACAATCTAATAGATGAAACTGGGTCTGATCATCATAGTCGCTCAATATATTTTTGGCAAAGGAAGGTAGTTGTTTTGACTGGCCCGGATGATCCATATCTGCGGCACCGCTGTTGGCGTTGGCAATGTCGTTCTGAATGGTTATTAGTTTTTGTTTGGATTCGTTGGCGATACATTTGAAGATTACGATATCACCTTCTATCTTTTTTTTCACATAGGTATATGACTTGCCGTCAATTTCAATTTGGCCATAGTGCCTTTCGTATTCTGTAAACCGTTGCTGGTAGGGCATATTCATCGCCACCCTTATTTCAATCAGTTGCGATTCATCGTATTGGTTGTCGTCAATAAGAGTTTCGAGTTTTCGGTCAGCCTGGTTTTGCAACAAAGGAAATAGTAACCTGTAACCGCCCAGGTTAAAAAATAAAATGAAGATCAGTAATATGGAAGCAATCTTTCTCAAGCGTCAGTTAAGCTCGCAAGGTAATGGATTCTTTGATAAATAAGCAAAAGGGCATAAAAAATTCAGAAGCCTCTGTTTATAATGTACCTGGTAAGGTCAAACGGTTTCTAAATATGACCCTTCAACGATAGGCAAACTTTTCCATGATGGTAAAAGGGGCAAAGAGAAAATAAAATTTTGCGGATAGAAAAAAACTGTCTAAAATTGTGTAAACGATTGCACAAATGCGGAATAAAACTACTATAGCGGATATTGCTAAAGAGTTGAACACTACTGCTGCTACCGTCTCCCGGGCTTTAAGCAATCATCCCCGTATAAGCGAAGAGACAAAAAGGTCTGTGCATCAAACAGCATCCAGGCTCAATTATAAAAGGAATAGTATTGCTTCTTCACTGCGTTCCGGCAAGTCGCATTTAATTGGTGTGATTATTCCCAGCGCGGAGATCAACTTTTTTGGATCTGTTGTTCATGGTATAGAAAGTATCGCCAATACACAAGGATATAATGTTTTACTTTATCAATCTAACGAAAGCCGTGAATTTGAAGAAAAGGGACTGGAAACATTCATATCAGCGAGAGTTGATGGCATCCTTGTTTCTATTGCAAAAGGCTCACATGATTTTTCACATTTCCGGGAAATAAAAAACCGGGGAGTGCCCATAGTTTTTTTTGACAGGACCAACGATAATCTTGGTATTGATTCGGTGATTATTGATGATTACAAAGGGGCGTTTGAAGCTACAAGGCACTTGCTGATGCAGGGGTATAAACGGGTAGCGCATATATCAGGACCGGCTCAATTAAAGAATTTTAATGACCGCATCAAAGGATATAATGACGCCCTGGTGGAATACGGGATCAGCCCCGACAGTTCGATGATTTATCATGGAAACGTTTCTATTGAATCAGGTAAAGAAGGAACCTATTATTTCCTTTCAATGCCTGATCCGCCGGATGCGGTGTTTGCGGCGGAGGACTTTACAGCTTTGGGTGTAATTAAAGTCTTGAAAGAAAGAAATATTAAAATACCGGAAGAGTTTGGGGTAGTAGGTTTTGCTAATGAGATGTTTGGGGAACATATAAGCCCGACCCTTTCAACAGTGGGGCAACAGACTATACAGATGGGAAAATCTGCCCTGAATCTTTTGCTTGAGATAATTGAAAACAAGGATCAAAAAGAACGTGTCGGGCAAAAGATCATCCTGGAGCCACAGTTTTTCTGGCGTAATTCTTCAGACAGGCTGTCAAAGCCCAAGCTGTAAGGACGATGCCAAATAGTATGGGCCGGGAAAGTAATAAACTGGTTATAGAAAAATATTTTTTTGGTAAATCAAAAAATGTCTTAGTATTGTGTTCTAGATACACATTGTATTTATATCGCCTAACTGAATTGCTTAACTATTAATGATTGCTTATGTCCTGCAAAAAATTGCTTAAGGCAACCGTATTACTTACGTCCCTTTTGCTCTCTCACTTATCGTACTCCCAAGACAAGGTTATTAGCGGAAAAGTAACTGACCAAAAGGATGGATCAGGGATTACTGGTGTCAATGTTATTCCCAAAGGTGGTAGCGGAGGCACTCAAACCGGTGCCGATGGATCATACACCATTAAAGTAGGCCCCGCTGTAACCATCCTGGTTTTTTCTTCCACGGGGTTCACCAGCCAGGAGATTAATATTACCGGCAGATCGTCAGTTGACGTTTCTTTAGTTCTTAATACTACTTCATTGGCTGAAGTTGTAGTTATTGGCTATGGAACTGTCAGGAAAAAAGATTTGACAGGTTCTGTAACTACGGTGAGTGCCAAAGATTTTAATAAAGGTATTATTACCACTCCTGACCAGTTAATAGCCGGAAAGGTATCGGGTGTATCCATTACTCCAAATGACGGCGCTCCTGGTTCGGGTAGTACAATCAGAATTCGTGGCGGTGCTTCTTTGAATGCCAGTAATGATCCATTGATCGTTGTGGACGGTATGCCCTTGTCCAATTCAGGTATAGCCGGCGCTCCCAATGCATTGGCATTGATTAATCCCAATGATATAGCTTCCTTCACCATCTTAAAGGATGCATCGGCCACGGCTATTTACGGAAGCCGGGCGTCCAATGGCGTCATCATCATCACCACCAAAAAAGGCCAGAAAGGAACGCCAAAGTTTACGTTCACTTCACAACTATCTGCCGGAGTGCTTCCTAAAAAAGCATCCGTGCTGACACCTAATCAATTCCGTACCCTGGTAAGTACTTATGGTACTCCCGGACAAATTGCTTTAATGGGGACCGCCACCACAGATTGGCAGGATGAAATCTACCAGACCGCCATCGCCACTGATAATAATTTAAGTGTATCCGGATCACTAAAAAACTTGCCTTATCGCCTGTCGGTAGGATACTTAAATCAAAATGGAATTTTAAAAACAAGCAATCTCCAGCGTGTAAGTACTGGCTTAAATTTAAGTCCCGTTTTATTTGACGGCCATTTAAAGATTGATTTCAATGCAAGGGTTACATTCTCTAAAACACGGTTTGCCGACGATGGCGCTGTATGGGGAGCTACCCAGTTTGATCCTACACAACCGGTTTATTCAGATAAGAGCAGGTATGGCGGGTATTGGGAACGATTGGATGCATCGGATACGGTCACAGGACTTTCTTCCTTGTCTCCCAAAAACCCTTTGGGAAGACTTATGCAGTACCGCAACATTGGGAATGCCGTCAGGATAATTTCAAATGCAGTACTTGATTATAAGCTTCACTTTTTTCCCGATCTGCATGTGATCGCCAATGTGGGGTATGATTATTCTAAAGGTGATGGGGACGTTGTTATCAGTGATAGTGCAGCATCTTCCTACAGGTGGTTTACATCTCCGGATAAAACGAGGCATGGGGGTCAGCGAACACATTACCAAAGTAACATTGATAATTCCTATATCAACTTTTATTTGAATTATATAAAGAATATTAACCCCAAGAATAAAGTGGAAATAATGGCCGGAATGGAATACCAGAACTATTTAACCACTAATTACGGCTTTATAGCTCATGCGTATGATACTGCCGTTACTTCATATCCGCAGTATCCTTTTGATAAACCCCAAAGCAGGTTATTGTCCTATTTGGGCCGCGTTAATTATTCATTTAACAATATTCTCTTTGTCACCGCGTCTTTCCGCCGGGATGGGTCTTCGAGATTTGCGCCCACTAATCGCTGGGGTAATTTTCCTTCGGCAGCCATTGCTTTTAATTTAAATGAATTGCCCGATCTTAAGAATATCGAAGCAATTAACAGTTTAAAACTTCGTCTAGGTTATGGGGTTACCGGTCAGCAGGATGGAATAGGGCTGTATGATTATATTTCTTATTATGGCCTGAGTGACGTAAGGGCGCAATACCAGTTTGGAAATACTTTTTACGATATGTTCAGACCGGGCGGGTATTATGCAAACAGGAAATGGGAGCAGACAGCTACTACCAACCTCGCCATTGACTATGCATTATTTAACAATCGTTTATCAGGAAGCATAGAGTTTTACTATAAGAAAACCACGGATCTTCTCAACCAGATAACACAGCCGGCCTTTACAAATTTCAGCAATACCATTGTTGCCAATGTGGGAAGTATGGAAAATAAAGGTGTTGAGTTCACTGTCAATATTCAACCCGTCAGGACGAAGGATTTGGTCTGGGATGTTTCGTTTAACGCTACATATAATAAAAATGAGATCACTAAACTTGACATTAATGATGATCCTGGTTACATTAACCAAATCGCCGGCATTGGTGGTCTGGGTGGTGTGCAGGCTAATGCGGTGGGACATGAAAGAGGATCTTTTTATGTATTCAAACAAATATATGATAAGCAGGGAAAGCCCATTGAAAACCTGTACGAAGACTTTAACAGGGATGGAATTCTAAACAGCAGTGATTTGTATATTTTCAAATCAAACATCCCTAAAACGTTCTATGGATTCAGCACCAATGTGGCGTATAAAAAATGGACAGGGTCACTTACCATGCGCGCCAACGTGGGTAATTATATGTTTAATAATGTAGCAACAAACGGCGCTATCAGTAAATTCTTATTCTCTACTTACCTTTCTAATCAAAGTTCCGATGTATTGAATACCGGCTTCCAGGGTGTGGGAGATTTTTATCAATCTAATTATTATGTTCAAAATGCTTCTTTCTTAAGAATGGATTATATCAATATCGGGTATGATGTAGGCAAGTTGAAAGGAAATGTTAACCTGCGCCTGACTGCCGGTGTGCAAAATGTTTTTGTAATCACCAAATACAAAGGATTGGATCCTGAACAAAGCGGCGGCATAGATGGTAATCAATATCCCAGGCCCAGAACATTTCTTATCGGTGCAGGGCTTGATTTTTAATCTGTTTAATTCTACAAACTTGTTATATGAAAAAAAATCTTTCAATAAGTCTGGCGGTCCTTGCGCTTTCTGCATTAAGTTTTACTGCCTGCAAAAAAGCGCTTGACCTGGAACCAACCAACGGCCTGACGGTAGATATAGCATACAGTACATCTGCCGGGTACAAACAGGGGTTTGCAAAACTATATGGAGCTTTTGCTTTAACCGGCAATGCGGGAGGAGCGGGCCAGCCCGATATAGATCCCAATACCATTGATGAAGGTAACTCAGATTTTTTGCGTATGTTTTGGAATACGCAGGAGTTAAGTACAGACGAAGCCATTGATAATGCTTCCTGGAATGGACCTACCGATCCGGGCCTCCATGATTTTCATAACATGAACTGGGCTGCCAGCAACCGTATGTTATTGGGTTTGTATGTACGTTCTGCTTACCAGATCTTATTATGTAATGAATTCATGAGGCAGGCTTCCGATGCCAATTTATCCAAAAGAGGAATTACAGGAGCAAGTGCAGATACTATTAAAGCATATCTTCCCGAAGCCCGTTTTCTAAGAGCTTTTCAGTATTGGGTTTTAATGGATGCTTTTGCTAATCCCTCATTCGCTACCGAAAATGATGCGATAGGCGCTGTGATGCCTCCGCAAATAAAGCGAAGTGATTTGTTTAATTACATTGAATCAGAATTAAAAGACATTGGAACCAAATTGCCGGCGCCAAGAGCAAATGAATACGGAAGAACCGACCAGGCTGCAACATGGGCTTTACTGGCCCGTATATATTTGAATGCCGAAGTTTATACCGGAACGGCCAGGTATGCCGATGCCATCACTTATTCTAAAAAAGTGATTGATGCCGGGTACAGTTTGGAAACAAATTACCAGTGGTTGTTTTTGAATGATAATTATAAATGTACCAACGAATTCATTTTTACAATTAATTACGATGGTCAAAAAACTCAGAATTATGGCGGCACCAACTACATTGTATATGCAGGTGCCGGCGGACCCAGTGGTTCACCGATGCCTATGTCGCTGGTCGGCGTTTCAGGATGGGCTGGCAATCGTGTTACTAAAAATTTACCTAATTTATTTCCTGACAATACCGGGGTAATTGATAAACGTTCCCTCTTTTATACAACGGGCAGCAATATTGAAATTGTTAACCGCGCTACAGATGGATTTTGGGCTGTTAAGTTTAAAAATATAAACAGGGATGGGAGTTTAGGATTTTCACAAGGCGGCAACCTGGGCGTAGGTAATGATATGCCATTATTCAGGCTGGGAGAGCAATACCTTATTTATGCAGAAGCTGTGGTAAGAGGCGGCTCTGGCGGTGATCTGACTACTGCTTTGAGTTATATAAATAAACTGCGTGGCCGGGCCTATGCAAACGACCCCAATAGTACTTCAGGAAATATCTCTTCCTCGCAACTAACACTAAATTTCTTAATTGATGAAAGAGGCCGTGAATTGTATTGGGAAGGCCATCGCCGTACCGACCTGATCAGGTTCAACCGTTTCGTTGAATCCGGCTATTTATGGCCATGGAAAGGAAATGTGCCAAACGGAACGGGTGTTGATGCCAAGTATAAACTTTTCCCGCTTCCGTCTTCACAGGTTAGCGCTAATAAGAACTTGGTTCAACATCCGGGATATTAATAACAATACAATTGCATTATATGAAAAATAAATTTTCAATTTTAGTCCTGCTTTCTGTTCTGGTGTTGATATTCTCTTGTAAGAAGCAAGAAGATATAATCTATTACGAGGGCGGAACAGAGCCTGTACTTTCGGCATCTTCTGCAGCGGCAATGGTTTTAAGCAAAACTAATGAGAACAATTTTGCCTTGCGCTTCGACTGGACAAATCCAAATTACAATATCACCACCGGCCTGAGCTCACATGATGTAATATATATTTTAGAGGCGGACACAACGGGAGCTAATTTTACAAATCCACATAAGGCCCAGGTTTCAATTTCAAAAGATCTTTCCAGGGAATTTACCGTAAAGGAATTGAATAGTCTTTTTGGAATAAAGCAGTTGAATCTGCTGGAAGGTATTCCGCATAATATTGAATTCAGGATTAAGTCTACCCTGGTTGGAACTGCAGTGCCGCTTTATTCCAACGTTGTTAAAATGGTTATCACACCCTACCTTGATGTGGCGGTGGCTATTCCAACAGCCGGAACTTTATGGATTGTAGGAGATGCTACTACTAACGGCTGGTCGAATCCTCTGCCTGCACCTTATGTTGCGTCACAGAAGTTTACAAAAGTTTCCACTACACTTTATGAACTGACATTAGCAATGCCAGGCGGAGGTAACTATAAACTGATCCAGGAAAATGGCGTTTGGGGCACACAATATCACATGCTGACTGGTGGCACATGGTCTGGTGGTGATTTTGAGATGAGGGATGCTGATCCCGGGTTTCCGGGTCCACCAACAGCAGGTAATTATAAGATTTCTGTAGATTTCATTACAGGAAAATACACTGTTGTAAAACTCTAAACTTAATTAAAGCGAATACAATGAAAATATTCTCCAAAATACAATTGGCAACAATCGCTCTGTTAGCAGTAGTTGTAACCTCCTGTGATAAGAAAGATGTGCTTACCTTTCATCAGAAAGGCAATGAGGTCATTACGCTTACGGCTTCCAGCTCTAACATAACGCCTGCGTTGGCTGATTCTCTCAATACTGTGGTAACTTTTTCATGGACGGATCCGAAGTATGCTACCGATAGCAATACGTATAAATTTATTCTTGAAATAGATTCCACAGGAAAAAATTTCGCAAATAAAACAACTAAGCAGGTCACCGGCAACCTGGGTACCGGGTTTACAGGCAGGGAACTGAATAATATTTTGCTGAAATATACCGGTAATTTGAGCGCTCCGTCTGAGGTAGATGTAAGAGTTATATCCTCATATCAAAACAATAATGAAAAATATACTTCCAATACGATAAAAGTAAAAGTTACGCCTTACAGTGATCCTTCAAAATTAACAACAGAAAAGACTACTGTTACCGGAACTGCGGCTACTTCCAGCGATCATTCTAATACTTTTTCATGGACAGCCTCTTTTCCAGGCTATTCAGGAACTATAAGCTATGCGGTACAATATGATTTGGCGAGTAATAATTTTGCTTCTCCAAAGGAAATTGCCGGGGCCGGGGGAGCTTCAGTTTATATCGCTTCTTTGAGCCAGGGTGCAATGAATACTACTGCACTGTCTTCCGGGATTGCAGTAGGAAATCCGGGAAACGTTGCATACCGCATAAAAGCGACCACTTCCAGGGGTGCCGTTGCTTATTCAAATGTTATTAATGTAACTATTACACCTTTTTCACCCGTACCTGCTAATCTTTTTATCGTTGGTGATGCAACTCTTGGCGGCTGGACCAATCCTGTACCTGTGCCTGCGCAACAGTTTACCAAAACGGATGCATATAAATTTAGTCTCACACTCTGGCTTAATGGTGGCAAAAGCTATTTGTTTTTGCAGGAAAATGGAGACTGGAACAAGAAATATGGAGGTATTGGTGCTAATAATACAAATAACACGGCCGGGGATGATTTTAAGGATGGAGGAAGTGATATGAGATCGCCGGCTACTGACGGTGTTTATCAAATTGTAGTAGATTTTCAAACCAATAAATTTACAGTTACACAAATTCCTGTTCCTTCCAATCTTTATATTACTGGTGGTGCGACACCTAGTGGCTGGGCTAATCCTGTTCCAACTCCATCGCAACAATTTACACAACTGGATAATGTTACTTTTGGTCTTGTTGTTAATCTCACAGCCAACGAGAGCTATTTGTTCTTGCCTGTAAACGGAGACTGGGGCCAGAAGTATGGAGGTGTTGGTGCTAATAACAGCAATAATGTAAACGGAGATCAACTTAAGGCAGGCGGCAGCGATATGAAAGCTCCGGCTACAAGCGGTCTTTATATGATCATTGTGAATTTTGCAACAAGTTCATGGACCGTTACTCCTTACACAGGGCCGGCGAACCTTTTTATGGTTGGTGGTGCGACTCCCGGTGGCTGGACTAACCCGGTCCCCGTGCCCTCCCAGCAATTTACACAAAACACTAAAGGAATATTCCAGTTAACATTACCATTAACGGCTAATGAGTCTTATTTGTTTTTACCGGTAAATGGAGACTGGGGCCAGAAGTATGGAGGTGTGGGTGCCAATAATACAAATAATGTAAATGGAGATCAATTTAAGGAAGGAGGAAGTGACATGAAAGCCCCGGCAACAAGCGCCAGCTATACCATAACAGTGAATTTCTTTACTATGAAATTTACGGTCCAGTAATAATAATCACAACGAGTTAAAAGGCTGTTTGCTCCCGGGGAGACAGCCTTTTTTATTCAGTCCAATATCTTTATTGAACAAGTTTATTTAATTTCTCGGGGCAGGATTATGAAAAGAATACTATGCTTGTTATTTGTTGCTTGCGGATTCGCAGCATGCAGCGATAAAGGTAATGGAGGTGGTGGCGGAACACCCCCTACTCCGCCTCCAACCCCAGCACAATTTGCAAAAGGTGCAGATGTCGGATGGCTAACAGAAATGGAAGCCGCAGGCAAAAAATTTTACAATAGCAGTGGTACGGAACAGGAATGTATTGCATTATTGAAAAGCCTTGGTATGAATACCATCCGGCTTCGTGTATGGGTGAATCCGGCTGCGGGCTGGAACAATAGCGCTGATGTAGTGGTTAAAGCTGTTCGTGCAAAAAATCTTGGTATGCGTATCATGATTGACTTTCATTACAGTGACACATGGGCCGATCCGGGTCAGCAGGCGAAACCTGCTGCATGGGTGGGTGTGGATATTGCATCACTTAAAACGCTATTAGCAGCTCATACAACAAATGTCTTAAATGCTTTAAAGAGCAGCGGTGTTACGCCGGAATGGGTGCAGGTGGGTAATGAAACAAATGATGGTATGTTATGGCCTGATGGGAAAGCCTCTACCAATATGAACAGCTTTGCACAATTGGTAAATGCAGGTTATGATGCGGTGAAAGCGATTTTTCCTTCGGCAAAAGTGATCGTTCATGTATCCAATGGGTGGGACAATAGTTTATTCCGGTGGCTATTTGATGGATTAAAAAATAATGGCGGCAAATGGGATGTAACCGGTATGTCGTTATACCCAACCGCAGCCAGCTGGCCTACGTTGAATTCGCAGTGCCTTACCAATATGAATGATATGGCAGCCCGTTATGGCAAAGAAGTAATGGTAGTGGAAGCAGGTATGAGCTGGGATCAGCCCGCTGCCTGTAATTCTTTCCTTGCTGACCTGATCCTCAAAACAAAAGCAGTAACGGGTGATAAAGGACTAGGCGTTTTGTACTGGGAACCACAAGCCTATAATGGCTGGCAGGGCTATACCCTGGGAGCATTTGATAATTCCGGTAAGCCAACTGCGGCGTTGAACGCTTTTAATAACTAATTTTCATTTCTCAAAGCTTGCCTTCATGAAGTTGAACATTTATATAACGATGTTATTTTTTTGTTTGGGGTTTTTATGTAATCGTTTACATGCCCAGAAGAAATCAAAAACTCCGAACCTGGTATATATAGATAAGCAAGGTGTTGTCCGGTGGACGAAGGATAAAAGCGAAGCCTCATTTTTCGGAGTTAATTATACTGTACCGTTTGCTTATGGTTATCGTTCACATAAAGCACTGGGAAAAGATATTAAAAAAGCCATTGATGAAGACGTGTATCATTTCGCCCGGCTCGGTTTGGATGCATTCCGTGTGCATATATGGGATGTGGAAATAACCGATTCATTGGGTAATCTTTTAGCGAACGAACACCTGGACCTGTTTGATTACCTGCTGCACCAGCTTGAATTGCGCAATATAAAGATCCTTATCACCCCCATTGCTTTCTGGGGAAATGGTTATCCCGAAAGGGATGAAAAGACCCTTGGTTTTTCCAGTGTATATGGCAAGGATCAGTCAGTAGTGAAAGAAGTGGCTATCAAAGCACAGGAGAATTATTTACAGCAATTGCTAAATCATGTTAATCCCTACACTAAGACAACCTATAAAGAAGATCAGAGCATTATTGCTGTTGAGATCAATAATGAACCACACCACAGCGGACCGAAAGAAAAGACAACCGAATATGTGAACCGTTTGGCTGCTGCCATACGAAGCACCGGCTGGACAAAACCCGTCTTTTATAATATCAGTGAATCACCCTGGTACTCCGATGCCATAGCAAAGGCCAATGTAGAAGGACATAGCTTTCAATGGTATCCCAGTGGCTTGGTTGCCGGGCATGAGCAGAAAGGAAATTTTTTGCCCAACGTAGATCAATATACCATTCCTTTTGATAGTGTTCCCGCCTATACGAATAAAGCGAGAATGGTATATGAGTTTGACGCTGCCGATATTTTACAATCTTATATGTACCCGGCCATGGCAAGAACATACCGGACCGCCGGCTTTCAATGGTGTACCCAGTTTGCCTATGATCCAATGGCAACGGCTTACGCCAATACAGAGTATCAAACTCATTATCTTAATCTTGCTTATACTCCTTCCAAAGCGATCAGTTTATTGATCGCTTCAAAAGTCTTTCATAAAATTCCCAGGTTAAAAAGTTACGGAGCTTTTCCGTCAGACACATTGTTTGGTGATTTCCGGGTGAGTTATAAAAATTCATTGAGTGAGATGAACAGCGAAGAAGAGTTTTATTATTCCAATTCTACCGGCACAAAGCCAAAGGATATTTCGAAACTGAAACATATCGCCGGTGTGGGTAATTCACCGGTTGTACAGTATGAAGGAACAGGGGCGTATTTTGCAGATAAAATAGGGAATGGAGTGTGGCGATTAGAAGTAATGCCGGATGCTATTCAAATCCGAGATCCTTTTGAAAGGGCATCACCCAAAAAAGAAGTAACGAGAATTCAATGGCAGGTTCAACCAATCGAGGTTTTTCTTCCGGGCCTTACGGAGGATTTTGAAGTTGTAGCATTAGACGAAGGGAACACTTATTCTGCCGTAGCTCACAAAAGCAAATTCCTGATTCAACCCGGATCATACGAAATAAAAAATAAAGAAATAAAAGGATGGTATCCTGTTAGTAATAATGTTTTCTTACGTAACAATGAATTTGTCGCCCCGCGACCGTATTCAACAGAGCTATTTATTTCACATACTCCCAATATCGAAGTTTCTCCCGGTAAACCATTTATCATTTCTGCAAAAGTCGCCGGACTGGATACTTCCGATAAAATTTCTCTTGAATTACGAACAACACAACGTTGGAGAAACATCCCGATGCAAAAGAAAGTGGCCGGTGAATATGCTGCTGACGTACCGGCAGATGCTGCTGTGCCGGGAGTTTTGACTTATCGCATCATTGTCCAGAAAGCAAATAATGATTATACCGTATTCCCCGGAAATAATAAAGGCAATCCTTATGCCTGGGATAATACCAATAATGATACATGGCAAACAATTGTAGCTGCAGAAAAAAGTGCATTGGAAATTTTTAGTACAAATACGGATCGCACAAATCTCATTCAATACAATCCTGACTGGAGAAATAATACTTTTCGTTTTGTTCCTTCTGATAAAACAAGCCAGCTCGCCGTAAAGATCACAGCAAAGAATTTAACGGATAAACAAATGATGGGCTGGCAATTTTACTTTGGTGATAAACTGAAAGGAAGACAAGGAGAGTTATCATCATTTACCCAATTGGTAATAAGAGTTCGGACAGAAAACCCAATCAAAGCCAAATTATCATTGATAACAAATGATGCTCTTTGTTTTTCGGCAAGTATAAATGCAGGCAGTGAATGGAGTGAAATCAAAATCCCCCTGGGCAGCCTGCAACCAGATTCCTTTTTATTATTACCGAGACCTTATCCTGGTTTCCTGCCGCTTTGGTTTAAAGCTGACGCCACAGCTAATTTCAATATAATTGATGCGGAAAAACTACAGATCATTTGTTATGGAGAAAACAAGCCTGCTGATATTGAAATAGCTTCCGCGTGGTTGGAAAAATAGCCATTCAATTTTTAAAAACCAGTCGTATGTATATGAACCGCTTCTTCCTTTGCTTAAGTACTATTTTTTTTGGAACGATTGCTTTTACACAATCTGCTTCGCAGCGGCAGAAGATTAGCCTGGATGATAACTGGAAATTCCATTTTGGTCATGCTGCCAATCCTGAAAAAGATTTTAATTATAGCATTGCTACTATATTTTCCAAATCAGGTGGTGCAGCAAGAACAGCCATTGATCCGCGTTTCAAAGACAGTGCATGGAGAACCTTAAGTCTTCCGCACGACTGGGCGGTTGAATTACCCTTTGTGAATATTGATAATCGTGATGTAGAATCACATGGATATAAGCCGGTGGGTGGATTATTTCCTGAAACAAGTATTGGCTGGTACAGGAAACATTTTACAGTGGCAAGAGCGGATTCAGGCCAGCGTTTTCAAATTCAGTTCGATGGAATTTTCAGGGATGCCAATATCTGGGTAAACGGATTTTACCTTGGCAATAATAAAAGCGGTTATGTGGGCGTGGCCTATGATATCACCGATTATATCAACTTCGACAGGGATAATGTAATAGTGGTAAGAGCCGATGCTACGCAGTATGAAGGCTGGTTTTATGAAGGTGCAGGTATCTATCGCCATGTATGGCTCAATCAATACAATAACGTTCATATTGCTAGTGACGGAGTGTTTGCGTATTCAAATGTACAGGGTAATAAAGCCGCTGTAACAGTTGAAACCGCTGTAGAAAACATGGGACTTTCTTCATCTGCCTGCACCATTACCGCTTATTTAACAGAGAAAAATGGGAAAATCATTGCGGAGACAAAAGACCAACCACTCACATTAAATATAAATGAGAATAAGACAGCTAAACAAATATTATCTGTAACTAACCCGAAGCTTTGGTCTGTAGATGATCCATATTTGTACAGAGTAGTGGTAGAAGTAAAATCAGGTGGTAAAGTAATTGATAAAAAAACAATACGTTTCGGTATCCGTACTATTGATATAAAGACGAACGGGGTTTTTGTCAACGGAAAGCATGTAAAGCTATATGGGGTGAACTGTCACCAGGATCATGCAGGAGTAGGAAGCGCTTTGCCGGATTATATACAATACTATCGTATTGATCTGTTAAAGAACCTTGGTGTGAATGCTTATCGTACCAGTCATAATGCACCCACACCCGAGTTGCTCGATGCCTGTGATAGCCTCGGTATGCTGGTAATGGATGAGCAGCGTTTATTAAACAGCAGCCCTGAATACATGAACCAGTTTGAGCGCCTGGTAAAAAGAGACAGGAGCCGGGCCTCAGTATTTATGTGGTCAATCGGTAATGAAGAAGGATGGATACATACCACTACGGCTGGAAAAAGAATTGCGCAAACATTTATCGCCAAACAAAAGGAACTCGATCCTACACGTACCTGCACGTATGCCGCTGATCTCGCTAATGTTTACAGGGGAATAAATGAAGTAATACCTGTACGAAGTTTTAATTACCGCCATTTAGGTGTGGCCGATTATCATCGTGATCACCCGGAACAACCTATCATCGGAACAGAAATGGGAAGCACGGTAACCACGAGAGGCATTTATGAAAAAGATACCATAAGAGGATATGTGCCCGACCAGGATATTACCGCGCCATGGTGGGCCAGCAAAGCAGAAGACTGGTGGCCATTGGCGGCTACCAATGATTTCTGGCTCGGTGGTTTTGTATGGACAGGTTTGGATTATCGCGGAGAGCCTACGCCTTACCAATGGCCCAATATCAATTCGCATTTTGGTATTATGGATATGTGCGGCTTTCCCAAGAATATTTATTACTACTATCAAAGCTGGTGGACGGATAAGGATGTATTGCACATATCACCACACTGGAACCTGCCTACCGGACAGGCAGGCTGGAGAGATAAACGGGGGAAGCCCATTGATGTATGGGTCAATACGAATGCGGATAATGTAGAGTTATTCCTGAATGGGAAAAGTTTAGGCAAAAAAGATATGCCGCGAAACAGTCATTTGCAATGGGCAGTAAATTATGAACCGGGAACATTAGAAGCAGTGGCGTATAAAAAAGGAAAAAAGCTTACAACAAAAGTAGAAACGACAGGAACGCCAACAGAAGTTGTCATCACACCCTATAAGACAACTATGTTAGCGGATGGGAAAGATGCCACGGTTATCAATGTATCTGTTGTGGACAGGGAAGGCCGTGAAGTGCCTGATGCTGATAACATGATAAGGTTTTCCATTTCAGGCGATGCGAAGATCATTGGCGTGGGCAATGGCGATCCCAGCAGCCATGAACCTGATAAATGCGCAGAAGATGCATGGCAAAGAAGTTTATTCAATGGTAAATGCCAGGTCATCATACAGGGAGGAACAAAACCTGGTCTTATAAAATTTGAAGCAAAAGCCACGGGACTATGGACGGGCTCAACAGATATTCATAGTGTTTCTCCCGGCAGTGTTGCATCAGTTACTATGGATAAAACCTATGAACTGAAAGGTGAAGCTGCGAAGAAAAGAGAAGTAAGCAAAATGATCGGCGCTGATATTTCTTTTTTACCTCAACTGGAAGACAGGGGAATGAAATTCTCTGATAATGGAACAGAAAAAGATGCTATAACTATTTTAAAAGATCATGGGTTCAATTATGTAAGGCTTCGGATTTTTAATGATCCTGCAAGAGATAGCGGTTATTCTCCTAAAAAGGGATTTTGTGATTTAGAGAATACAAAGAAGATGGCCAGGCGGGTAAAAGATGCAGGCATGAAACTGTTGCTCGATTTTCATTACAGTGATTACTGGGCCGATCCGGGAAAACAATACAAACCTGCTGCATGGAGAAGTTTGTCTTTTGACGAACTAAAGAAGGCTGTGTATGATTATACTAAGAAAGTGATACAGGAATTAAAAGACCAGGGTACGACACCTGATATGGTGCAGATAGGCAACGAGATCAATCATGGCATCATCTGGCCCGAAGGGCAGGTCGGTAATTTGGATAGCCTGGCTCAATTAATCAATGCGGGTACAGCCGCAGTAAAGGCTGTTGATCCTTCTGTCATCATGATGCTGCATGTGGCGCTGGGCGGGCAGAATGATGAATCCGTTTTCTTTATTGACAATATGATGGCCCGGGGTGTTTCATTTGACGTCATCGGTGAATCCTATTATCCCAAATGGCATAGTACGCTGGATGACCTGCGCGATAATCTCCATGATTTAGTAAGAAGATATGGCAAAGATGTCATCGTAGTAGAATATTCGCAACGAAAAGATGAAGTGAACAAGATAGCGTTTGAGTTACCCGATGGAAAAGGAAAGGGTACCTGTATCTGGGAACCATTAAGTACATGGGAAAAAGTTTTTGATACTAACGGCAAGTCCAATGACTTTATCAAAATGTATGACGATATAAGTAAAAAGTATTTACCAGGCAGTAAATAACAGCATATCAGGCGACATCT
>JAATGJ010000024.1 GCA_015654695.1 Chitinophagales bacterium
CGGTAAACTTGTATTTGACCAAACTGTATTCCAGGTGCTTCCGCCATTTCCGCTAAACTGCAGGTTGACTTCGTAATTATTACCATTGCCTGCGTCCACATACCAATTGAACTGGAAGCTCATACTGGTTATACTGCATGATCCGCCACTGATGTCCACGTTTGGCGATGTAGCAGTATCCACTCTTGGGTTGTTGGTGCTTCCGGTACCTGCTGCGAATCGCAATGCCATGGTAGTGCTGCCTGCCGGCGCATCATTTACTTCGATAATTGAATTGGCAGAAGACTTGAGTGTCCAACCGGTCAGCGTTCCATTGTAGCTGCCTGATTGTCCTCCGAGACTGGTACTGTTAAATTTGTTTGTGGGAAAAGTTTCCGCAACAATCATAGTTTGTGAAAATGCTGTCACTGACAACATCATCACCGTTAGGGTAAAGAGATGTTTCATTACTTATGCTTTAGGTTTAGATAAATTCTCTAAGGGTTCGAATTTTATCAAACGATATTGGGGGAGTGCTGTAGAATATAATATCTGCAGAAAACCTTAAAGCTTTTCAAAAATGATGGAATCAAAAATGGTTAACAGGAGATGCTGGAAAAAGCGGATGTAAATAGGATGTACGGATGAAGATTAGTAGGGTAATTGTACTGAATCTGGACACAAGATACATACAGTTTCTAATTATCCAAATGATTTGGATAAAAAAAATCTCCCGAAATATCGGGAGATTTAAATTCTGGCAATTCGTATTATTACGATATAAACTTATTCAGCTGCTTTTGTTTCCTCAGTATCACCACCTTCCATCTTCTTCTTCAGGTCGGCTAATACTCCCAGGTCACCCAAAGTAGCTTTTTCTACTTTACTCTGTATATTCTTAACAGCTTTCTTGGTTTTATCTGATTCTACTTTTGCTTCTTTTCTTGCAGCGTCTTTTTCTTCTACCTGCGATTGCTCCCAGATACGGGTATGAGAAACCACAATGCGTTTTTCGTTGCGGTCAAACTCAATCACCATGAACTGTGCCTGCTCATCAGCGCCGATACTCTTACCATCTTCTTTGGTCAAATGACGGTTAGGTGCGAATCCTTCCAGGCCATAAGGTAATTGTACGGTAGCGCCTTTGTCATCGCGACGGCTTACGGTACCCTCATGAATAGTTCCGATAGCAAATGTATCCTGCAGTGTATTCCAGGGGTCTTCTTCCAGTTGCTTATGTCCCAGTTGCAACTTGCGGTTCTCTTTATCAATACCCATGATTACTACATCAATATTCGCAGCAACTTTTGTGTACTCACTTGGATGATTGAAGCGTTTCAACCAGCTTAAATCGCTGATGTGGATCATACCTCCAATACCAGGGGCAAGTTCTACAAAAACACCATAATTAGTAATGTTCTTTACTAAACCGGTATGACGGCTGCCTTCAGCAAACTTAACTTCTATATCATTCCAGGGATCAGGAGAAAGCTGCTTGATAGACAAGCTCATTTTGCGGCTGGCTTTATCAAGTGTTACAATCTTAGCTTCATGCTCATCTCCCAGCTTAAAGAATTCTTTTGCATTGATAGGTGTATTAGCCCATGTGATCTCACTTACGTGAACAAGACCTTCTACACCTGGCATGATCTCAAGGAAAGCGCCATAGTCTTCGATATTTACCACTTTACCTTTTACAATATTACCTTCTGCAATATTCTCAGAAAGAACATCCCATGGATGCGGAGTTAATTGTTTCAGACCAAGGCTGATACGTTTTTTCTCATCATCAAAATCAAGTACAACGACATTGATTTTCTGATCCATTTTCAGCACTTCGCCCGGGTGAGAGATACGTCCCCATGAAATATCTGTGATGTATAATAAACCATCAAGACCACCAAGATCCATGAATGCACCGAAGTCGGTGATATTTTTCACAGTGCCTTCCAGTACTTGTCCTTTCTCCAGTTTGCTCATGATCTCAGCACGTTGTGCTTCGATATCGCTTTCAATAAGCGCCTTATGAGATACTACTGCGTTTTTAATGGTTTCGTTGATCTTAACCACTTTAAATTCCATCGTCTTACCAACAAACTGATCGTAATCAGTTACTGGTTTCACATCAATCTGGGAACCGGGTAAGAATGTTTCCATACCGAAAACATCAACGATCAGACCACCTTTAGTTTTGCTGGTAACAATACCAGTAATAACCTCCCCTGTTTTATGCACTTCCATAATTCTTTCCCATGCACGGGTAATACGTGCCTGGCGGCGGCTTAAGTTAAGGTGACCATCACGGTCTTCTTTTTCTACGATCATTACTTCTACTTCATCCCCCACTTTAAGGTTTTGAAGATCACGGAACTCGTTGAGAGAGATCAGGCCATCGCTTTTGAAACCGATGTTCAGGACAACATCTGTTTTAGTTAATCCTACAACAAGGCCTTTCATCAGTTCGCCATCATTCAACTGTACAAACGTATTGTCATACACCGTATCATACTTTTCTTTTTCCTCTTTGGTGTAAGAAGTAACATTACGTTTATCAACGCTCCAGTCGAAATCGTCATGAGCGGTTTGTACGGGTACCTTTGGTGTCGCTGTAGTTGCTTCTGTTGTTTCTGAAGAAGCAGACTCCTGTACATCAGCGTTTAAGTGTTTTTGAATTAAATTTTCAAACATGTTAATAATCCCGGAGGTTTTTAAATCGGGGCAGCAAAGATAGGGCATTTAACTGTTAGAAAAGGGTTCCAGGCCATAGTTTTTTGACTTCCCCATCACCTTCAACATCCTGATTTGTAGATTTTTGCGACATTTTTGCAGACTTCTGTTATATAGAGCATCTGGTAATTCCTTCCTATATTCACAAAAAATATTTTTGCTGTATCGCTGTCTCAAAATTATTGTCCGCCTGGCTATGGTCATCTTTTGCCGTAAGGTTATTATAAACAAGCCGGGCATATTAAAAACAGGAGGGCCATTGCTCCTTGCCTGCAATCATCCTAATTCCTTTCTTGATGGCGTTATCCTGGATACATTATTTGATCAACCCCTTTATTCGCTTGCGCGTGGTGATGTTTTTAAAAAAGCTTTTTATAGTAAACTACTTACAGCATTAAAATTATTGCCCGTTTACCGGACAAGCGAAGGCGTAGAAAATCTCATAACCAATTATGATACTTTTGAAAATTGCAAAGAGATTTTCAGAAAAAAGGGTATTGTTATCATTTTCAGCGAAGGAAAATGTATTAATGAATGGCACTTGCGGCCATTAAAAAAAGGCACCGCCCGGCTGGCTCTTTCAAGCTGGAGTGAAAATATTCCTCTCCGGGTATTGCCTGTAGGCATCAATTACAGTTCATTCAGGAGATTTGGCAAGAATATGTTTATCAATTTCGGTGATGGGATAGAAAAGAAAGACCTGGACATTAACCAGGCTGATGGCATCCGCTATCAATCATTTAACCATCTCCTGGAACAACAGCTAAAGCAACTGGTTTTTGAGATCAATAAGAATGATACAGGGAAACAGCGGGAGTTGCTGCAGAAAGAACCATCAGCTATGAAGAAAGTGTTTTTATTTCTTCCTGCTTTGATCGGTTTGTTGGCACACTGGCCGGTGTACGTCCCTGTTAAAAAATTTACTTTGAAAAGAACCAGTCATAATGACCATTATGACTCCGTTTTAACCGGCCTGCTTTTATTCGCTTACCCGCTTTATCTCCTGTTGCTGACTTTGCTGATCTTGCTATTTACCAAATCATGGATAACTTTTTTACTCTTACTTCTGCTTCCTTTTACTGCATGGTCTTATGTACAGTTGAAACCGCAATTAGATAAATAGTTTTTTAAATACCGGCAATGTTTTTAGCAGCAATAAAACCACTTGTCCATGCGTGTTGAAAATTAAACCCGCCCGTAATTCCATCCACATCTACTATTTCACCAGCAAAAAAAAGGTTTTCCACTTTCTTACTCATCATCGTATTGGCATCCACTTCTAAAAGTTTTATTCCGCCTGCTGTTACAAACTCTTCTTTGAACGTGGTTTTTCCTTTTATTGTAAACTCACAGGCAGAGAGGTTTTTAATAAGCTTATTCTGTTCTTTTACCGGCAGATCAGCCCAGCGTGTTTCTTTATGTATATATGATTGCTCCAATAAAAACTCCCATAGCCTTTGTGGTAATCCAAAAGGATTTTTATTACTCATTCGCTGAGATGCCAGTTGAAACCGTAATTGCTGAAACTGATTTCTTAAAGTGAGTTCTGTAAATTCCGGCAGCCAATTTACAAGGATAGAAAATTTATACTCTTTTTCTTTTAACTCTTTTGCACCCCATGCACTCAGGCGAAGTATTGCAGGACCACTCAGGCCCCAGTGAGTGATGAGTAATGGTCCCTCTTCTTCTAATTTTGTTCCAATGATCTTCACCCTTGCTTTTTGAATACTTATACCCATCAATTTGGTAATGGGATGATCAGGCATACCTGCCTGTCCGGCAGGCAGGTTAAAAGTAAAGAGGGAAGGAACAGGTTCTTCGATCGTATGTCCCAGTATCCGTAACCAGTCGAACATGGATGATTTGGGATAACCGCCGCAGGCAATGCAGACGAAATCAGAAGTTATCTGCCGGAGGTTTGACAACTCCAGGGTAAACTTCTCTCCTGCTGTATTAAGACTTCTGACCTCAGACATCATTCTTACTTCTACTCCGTATTTATTTACTTCTTTCATCAGGCAATCAATGATCGTTTGCGATGAATCAGTAACAGGAAACATCCGGCCATCTGGTTCTGCTTTCAATTTTACACCCCTATCTTCAAACCATTGAATAGTATCCGTAGTAAAGAACTGGTGAAATGCTTTCTTTACAAAATTCCCGCCCCGGGGGTATTTTTTGCTCATTTCCGCAATATCAAAACAGGCATGTGTAACATTACAACGACCGCCACCGCTTACTTTCACTTTACTTAAGAGCTTACCTGTTTTTTCAAGAAGTGTTACCCGCATACCCTGGTTTACCCTTGCTGCATTTACCGCACAGAAGATACCGGCTGCTCCGCCCCCAATGACAATCAGTTCCTTTGACATTAAAAGATTTTGGCAAAGAAAGTTGAATTTTTATTAAGTTCGTTTTGCATTACCAACCACCGCTGTTATGGCAGAACCCATTACTAAAAAGCAACTGAAAGATCTACCTGTTATCCGCTACGAAAAGATCAGGGATCATTTGAAAACGGGTCATATTTTTTTTAGTTCCGGCAGTTATACTTTCTCAGGAATAATTCAACGCCTTACAAAAAGCGTGTGGAGCCACGTAGCTATTATTTACAAGGATGAAGAGCTTGGGCATGTGATGGTAATGGAAGCGGAACCGTATGTGGGTATCCGGCTAATGCCTTTATCAAAATACCTGTACGATTAACAAGGTAAAAGACGCCCCTACAAAGGGCAAATAGTGTTAGCGAAATTGAGTTTTGACCTGGAAAAGGAAAAACTCAACAGGGCGATCAGTTTTGGAGTGGATGAGCTGACAAGACCTTACGATAATAAAGAGATCATACGCATCATGATGCGCATACTTTTAAAAGTGGGCAAAAGAGAGAAGAACCGGAACTATATTTGTTCTGAACTGGTCAGGGATGCATTTTCAAAAGCAGGTGTTGTTTTTAAAATGAATGACAGCTATATCAGTCCGCAGGAAATATGGAAAGATCCGAGAATAGAACTTAAATACAGGGTGCTGTAGCAGCGAAAATCAGCTTTTCGTGTCATCAACCTGCCGGTTGAAGTATGTGATAAGTGAACAGATTTTGATTAGCAGCCTCTGCCTGTTCAATAAAGCTGTAATCAGAAAGAATATCCGCTTTCCCTTTTCGTATGCAAACATCATGTTCAAAATGTACAGAAGGCTTACCATCTTTTGTTCTTACAGTCCAGCCATCTTCTTCTGTAAATACTTCCTTCTTTCCAAGATTGATCATGGGTTCGATCGCCAGCACTAATCCTTCTTTCATCTTAGGGCCGCTGCCTCTTTTACCATAATTGGGCACCTGCGGATCTTCATGCATATTTTTTCCTAATCCATGTCCCACTAATTCCCTGACAACTCCATATCCATGCTTTTTTTCTGTATGTTCCTGTATAGCAAAAGCAATATCACCTACCCTGTTACCAGCAACAGCTTTTTCAATTCCTTTGTACAATGATACCTTTGTCTCATGAATCAACTTCATTACGTCCTCACCCGGATCGCCTATAGCAAAGGTGTAAGCATGATCGCCATGCCAGCCATTTAAGATGACACCAATATCAATTGAGACGATATCACCTTCTTTCAATTCATTTTGAGTAGGCAATCCATGTACTACCACATCATTCACAGATATACAGGAGTTAAAACGATAGCCCCTGTAGTTAAGAAATGATGGTACAGCATGATGATCCCGGACAAATTGCCCGATCATTTTATCAATTGACAAAGTGGTAACACCTGCCTTCAGATGCTTTGCGATCTCAGACAAAGTCTTACTCACCAATAATGCGCTTTGCCGCATCATCTCAACCTGTTCATTTGTTTTTAAAATCATCATAGTGCAAATATCTTTGAAAAAACAAAACCCGGCAAGTGATGCTTACCAGGTCGTGTTCTATATTTTTAATTCAGTTAATATTGAACAGCCGAAGTCGTTTGTCTTCCCTGGATACGTCCGCTCTTCATCAATCCATCATACTGCCGCATCAGCAACTGGGTTTCGATCTGCTGCAATGTATCAAGGATAACACCTACCATGATCAGCAATGAGGTACCTCCAAAGAAAGTTGAGAATCCCTGTGTAACACCCAGGCGCTGTGCGATACCGGGTAATATACCCACAAATGCCAGCAATATAGCCCCGGGCAATGTAATCTTATCCATTACATTGCCGATATAATCAGCAGTAGGCTGACCCGGTTTAACACCCGGAATAAACCCGTTATTCTGTTTCAGGTTCTCCGCTATTTGCTTGGGATTAAATATTAACGCTGTATATAAAAACGTAAACCCAATCACTACTACTGAATAAACTAGCATATACCATGGGTTCATGTGATTCGTGAACACCTGGGATATGGCTGTGGGTTTACCAAGAGTGAATAACGTTGGCAAAAACATAATAGCCTGTGCAAAGATGATAGGCATTACACCAGCACTGTTAACTTTCAATGGCAGGAACTGGCGGGCACCACCAAACTGGCGGTTGCCGACTATTTGTTTGGCATAATTAACCGGGACTTTTCTTACACCCTGGATTAACAGGATACATCCCATGATAATCGCTATAAGTATTACAATCTCAATAATAAAAATCAGGATCTGACCGGCAGGGCTTGATTTGGCAACCAGCTCTTGCGTAAAAGACTGTGGCAACCGGGCCAGGATACCGATCATAATGATCAACGATGTACCATTTCCCAGGCCCTTGTCAGTGATCTTCTCACCCATCCACATGACAAACAACGTACCTGCGGTAAGCACAATAACAGTAGTAAGCCAGAAATAAGAATCACCAAAACCCGGCATAATAGCGGTACCATGGGTCTGACGCAGGTAAGTAACATAAGCAGAAGCCTGCAAAATGGTAACTCCCACTGTCAGGTAACGTGTCATCTGGTTGATCTTCTTACGACCACTATCTCCTTCCTTCTGCATTTTCTGGAATTTCGGTACAAGTACCGTCATCAGTTGCATAAAAATGGAGGCGGAGATATAAGGCATGATCCCCAATGCGAATATGGAAGCCATATTAAAGGCTCCGCCCGCAAATGTGTTGATCAGGTCAAGGATACCATTACTGGCATTCTGATTGGTTGATGACGCTAAAATGACAGGGTTTATACCCGGAAGTACGATGTGAGAACCTACGCGGTAAACAACAATCATCATCAAAGTGAAAAGTATTTTACTTCTCAGTTCTTCGATGCTCCAGATATTCTTTAGTGTCTGAATTAATTTCTTCACGGGAGTTAAAAAAATTTAAGAGCCCTAAAAACATAAAAATCGCATATCCCCTCTCTGCGTTTCGCAGATGCGTTGCGCAATTTAGCGAAATTTACTTTACTATTTCAATTGTACCACCGGCTGCTTCGATAGCGCCTTTGGCCTTGTCGCTTACGGCATTCACTTTAAAAGTGTATTTACCTTTCAATTCTCCGTTCCCTAAAATCTTCACCTTATCAGTCTGACCGATCAGGTTATTGATATAAAGATTTTCCAGGGAGAATTCTGTGATACCATATTTTTCAGCCAGTTGTTCCAACTGTCCAACATTTAAAACCTTGTACTCTACACGGTGAATATTATTGAAGCCACGTTTGGGTATCCGGCGCTGAATGGGCATCTGGCCACCTTCATGTGCCATTTTTCTCTTGTAACCGGTACGGGCCTGCGCACCTTTTGTACCTTTTGTAGAAGTACCGCCATGTCCGGAGCCATCGCCGCGTCCGATTCTTTTTACTTTGTGCGTTGCACCTTGTGCAGGTCTTAATTCGTGTAGTTTCATTTTGCTTTTATTTTTGACTTAACGCCCCAAAAGCATTCGGGGCTCGCTGATTAATATTCTGATGTTACGCCAATGTGCTAATAAAGAAATCCAGGCAGCGC
This sequence comes from Chitinophagales bacterium, assembly GCA_015654695.1. Classification (GTDB taxonomy): domain Bacteria; phylum Bacteroidota; class Bacteroidia; order Chitinophagales; family Chitinophagaceae; genus VBAT01. Next base: position 8,632 of record JAATGJ010000024.1, read on the forward strand.
ACCGGTGCGTGGCCTAATTAGCCAGTTCTTCTATTTTCAACAGGTGTTCTACCTTTCTTACCATACCAAGTACCTGCGGAGTAGCTTCTACCTCTTTGCTGGAATTTGTCTTTTTCAAACCCAGGGCCTGCAATGTCAGTTTCTGGCGCTCAGGTCTGTCAATCGGACTTTTTACTAATGTAAGCTTTAACTTTTTCATATTGATAGCCATTTGGTCATTGAGCCTTTGGTCATTGAGAAACGACCATTGATTTCATTGACTATTATTTTATCCGTTAAAAATTTTCTTCAACCCAAGCGTACGTGTTTTAGCAATAGTGATCGGCTCACGCAGCAAAGCGAGCGCTTTGAATGTTGCTTTTACCACGTTATGCGGATTAGCAGATCCAAGTGATTTTGCCAATACGTCCGTGATACCCGCGGCTTCGAGCACTGCACGCATAGAACCTCCGGCTATCACACCGGTACCATGAGCCGCTGGTTTGATCAATACTTTGGCGGCGCCTTCTTTGGCCCACTGATCGTGAGGAATGGTCCCTTTCATTACCGGAACTTTAATGAGGTTCTTTTTAGCATCCTCAATTCCTTTTGTAATGGCTTCCTGCACTTCTTTAGCTTTTCCTAATCCATGACCTACTACCCCGGCTTCGTTACCGACAACTACCAGTGCAGAGAAACTGAATGCACGACCACCTTTTGTAGTTTTCACCACACGGTTGATAGAAACTACTTTGTCTTTCAGTTCCAGGTCGCCCGCTTTCACTTTGTTTACGTTAAACTTTGACATTTATACTTGTAATTAAAAGTTTGAATGTTGTTTGCTTAAAACTTTAAGCCACCTTCTCTTGCTCCGTCAGCTACTGATTTCACACGGCCATGATACAGGTAACCACCACGATCAAAAGTTACATTTACGATACCAAGTTCAGTGGCTTTTTTTGCAATAGCCGCACCCACGAGCTTGCTTGTTTCTACTTTATTTCCTTTCTGAGCTTTGATGTCTTTTTCCTTAGAAGAGGCTGATGCCAGCGTCTGGCCGTTTATATCATCAATAAGCTGTACGTAAATTTCAGTATTGCTTCTGAAAACCGATAAACGTGGTTTCTGCGCTGTGCCTTCACCGATCTTCCGGCGAATGCGGAAGCGGATATTCTGCCTTCTTGTTGACTTAACCTTTGGATTCATATTCTTCTATTTTATTCTCCTGATTCTGCCAGGAGTAATTTGAAAATTTTTGAATTTGAAAAATGATTTACTGCTCTTTCATCAGTACACCAGCACATTTTCAAATCAGCTTCTTACTTACCAGCTGCTTTACCAGCTTTCTTACGCACCACTTCACCTACATAGCGAACACCTTTTCCTTTGTATGGCTCAGGCTTGCGCAAACCGCGCAATTTAGCCGCTACCTGCCCGATCAGTTGCTTATCTATCCCTTCCAGCGTAATGATAGGGTTCTGACCTTTTTCCTGTGCAGTGGATACTTTCAGTTCTTTAGGTATTTCGAAAATAATATTGTGAGAAAAACCTAAAGCAAGATCAACTACATTTCCCTGGCTGGCTGCTTTGAAACCTACACCGATAAGCTCCAATTTTCTTACATATCCTTCTGTCACACCTTTTACAAGATTGGACGTAATAGAACGATATAAACCATGCATAGCACGATGACGTATCTGGTCAGTAGGCCGGGTAAAACTTACCTGTCCATCTTTTACTTCTACTATGATATCACGGTCAATTGTCTGCTTCAGTTCGCCTTTTGGTCCTTTTACAGTCATTACATTTTCTTTAGTAACTGTAACTGTAACTCCTCCTGGAACAATAACCGGTTGTTTACCTATACGGGACATAAAATCGTTTTTAATTTTCTACTTTAAATCTTGTAATTAAAAAGCCAAAAGTAAAAATTCAACACTGCGGTCGAGCTTTTGCCTTTTTACTTTTGCATGTTGTCTTTTAATACACGTAACAAAGAACTTCACCACCTACATTCTGAGCTTTTGCTTCTTTATCTGTCATTACTCCCTTGGAAGTTGACAGGATAGCTACTCCTAAACCATTCTTAACACGGCGGAACTCAGCAGGACTTGCATACTGGCGCAAACCCGGGCGGCTCACCCTTTCCATGCTTTGAATAGCAGGCTGTTTGGTTGAAGGATCATACTTCAAAGCGATCTTGATGACGCCTTGTTTGTTATCATCTTCAAACTTGTATTTCAGAATATAGCCCTGTACATAGAGTATCTCTGTCATACGCTTTTTCAAATTAGAAGCAGGGATATCCACCACGCGGTGGCCCGCCATCTGCGCATTACGGATTCTTGTCAGGAAATCTGCTATAGGATCTGTTACCATTTTATAATAAATTAATCAGTTCACGATTTTTGTTTCCAGTTACTGGCTACCGGTCGTCATCCTGAACGGAGTGAAGGACGGTAACGGGTAACCTGTTTTACCAGGATGCTTTCTTTAATCCTGGAATTTTTCCATTGAGCGCCATGTCACGCAGGGCTATCCTGGATATGCCGAAATAACGTACAAATCCTTTCGGGCGGCCCGTCATAGCGCAACGGTTTTTTAAACGAACTCTCGAAGAATTCTTCGGCAGGTCATCCAATGCTGACCAGTTGCCCGCTTTTTTCAGCTCTTCACGTTTGGCGGCAAATTGAACAACCATTTTTTCTCTTTTCCTTTGCCTGGCTTTTACTGATGTTTTTGCCATAATTGATTATTAATTCAAATTAAATTGTGTAATTACTCCTGGTTGGTTTTTACTGCGTTCCTGAATGGCATTCCCAGTTCTTTCAACAACTCATACGCTTCTTCGTCCGTGTTTGCAGTAGTAACAAAAGTGATATCAAGACCAGTGATCTTATTTACTTTGTCAATATCTATCTCCGGGAAGATGATCTGCTCGGTAACACCCATGGTATAGTTACCACGGCCATCAAAAGCTTTCTCATTCACACCTTTGAAGTCACGTACCCGTGGCAATGCCACAGCGATCAGGCGATCCAGGAATTCAAACATTTTAACACCACGCAGAGTCACCCTTGCACCAATGGGCATGTGCTTACGCAGTTTAAAGTTGGATATATCTTTCTTTGACATGGTTGCTACTGCTTTCTGACCACTGAGTGTAGTCAGTTCGTCAAGAGCAATATCTACCAGTTTCTTGTCAGTTACAGCGCCATTTACACCACGGTTCAGGCAGATCTTCTCCAATTTAGGCGCCTGCATCACGCTTTTATAACTAAACTTTTTTACAAGGGCAGGTACAACTTCTTTTTTGTACTTATCTGCCAGTCTTGGGGTATATGTTTTTGTAGCCATTATTTTTTACCTCCCTGAACTTTTTTTACTTTAAAAACCCTTTCCGTCTTACCATCTTTTCTCACCCTTGTTACTTTAGCGCCTTTTTTCTGAGCAGCATCCCAAAGCATCACATTGCTGATATGGATAGGAGCTTCTTTTTTTATGATACCACCTTTGGTATTTTGCGCAGAAGGTTTGGTGTGTTTAGTAATGATGTTGACACCTTCTACTATCACTTTGCTTTCGTCAACCAGCACTTCTTTTACAACGCGTGGTTTATCCAGCGCCTTATCATCACCGGAAATAACAACAACGTTATCTCCTTTCCTGATGTTAAACTTCGGTTTGAATCTTGCTTTCATTTTTTCTATTCTTTATTCCGATTTTTTATCGGGATGTTTTAATTTTTTTGTTCCTGGCTTTGTTAGAAGAATACCCATCAGTACCGGTATGCTGGTTCGTCAAATTGTTTGATTGTCCGGTCATATAAAACTGTGCGCTTTTATCTGTATTGCCAGAGGGGTCTGTAAATAAATCGGTAAACTGTTGTGTATGTCTTAACCCACCCCAGTTACCATTCGTACCAGATATAGAACCGGGCACAGCAGCAGGCCCA
>JAATGJ010000148.1 GCA_015654695.1 Chitinophagales bacterium
GAAACTGGTGTATCTGGCATCACAACGTATAGCCGAAAAATGGACGATGCCCTTGCAAAACTGGGGCCTTACCATGCAGCAGTTAAGTATTATGTTCGAAGGACGGCTGACCGCAATTTTATAAAAAAATCCCCTCTCTCTTGCGGCCTAGGCCGCAAGAGAGAGGGGATACAAGAACTTTGACACAGTTTACTTTACACTCCCATTGCCCGGTTCAGCGAGTAACTGCATAGCCCCGTTATTAAAATCAGTTTCTACCAGGCCAGGTACTACTGCATTTTGTCCCGATACCTTTATTCATTAATTCAATTCCGCAGCTCTATCATATTATACTTTTTAGTTCATTGTTACACTTTTAGCAGGTATTGCAGAGCCGGGCACCTGTAAGTATAACATGTCTGCTCACTTTGAAATAAACTGATTATTTTAGCTGTTCAATCAAAGAGACTTTCGTGACCCTTTTCAATAGAATTGTACTGATTTTGCTGGCCTTATTTGTTTCCTCCGGCGGCTTGTATGCCCAACTTTGCCAGGGAAGTCTTGGTGATCCTCTCGTAAACATAACATTTGGCGCGGGTTCTAATCCCGGACCTTCACTAGCAGCCGCTACTACGGCTTACCAATATGTATCTAATGATTGCCCCAATGATGGCTTTTATACGGTAAGGAGCAATACCACCAGTTGCTTTGCCAGTAGCTGGCACAATCTTACCGCCGACCATACCGGCGATCCAAATGGCTACTTTATGCTGGTAAACGCCTCTATTCAGCCAAGCGCTTTTTACTTAGACACGGTAAAGGGTTTATGCGGAGGGACTACTTATGAATTTGCAGCGTGGATTGTCAACGTATTGCGTTCTTCGGCCTGTAGTTCGAGTGGCATACCACCTAATCTTACATTCACTATTGAGGGAACAGACGGAGCCGTGCTACAATCTTATAACACCAATAATATCCCTTCGCAGCCATCTCCTTCCTGGCAGCAATTTGGATTTTTTTTCGCTACTCCTGTGGGCGTATCTGATATTGTTCTCCGGATATTCAACAATTCACAGGGTGGCTGCGGCAACGACCTTGCTCTTGATGATATTACTTTCAGACCCTGCGGCCCGCTATTAACATCATCAATAGTGGGTTATAATCTTCCTTCAATTACTCAATGTGAAGGCACAGCGCAATCATTTGTTTTTAACTGTGCCGTGTCCGCAGGATTTACTAACCCTTCTTTTCAATGGCAGCAAAGCCTGAACGGGGAAACATGGACAGACATTCCAGGCGCTACAACAACTACGTTTAACCAAAACTTTTCGTTCAATACTTCGCCCGGTATTTATTCGTACAGGCTTTCCGCAGCCGAAGCAGGAAATATGGGTGCCACAAAATGCAGGGTTGTTTCGCGGGCTCTTACTGTTACTATTGCCGCTAATCCGGTGACAACAATCAGCAGTAATTCACCTGTATGTGAAAAAAATACACTTTCACTCACAGCAACCGGTGGTGACCTGTATCAATGGAGCGGAGTAAATGGCTTTTCAGCTTCCGGGGCTGCCGTATCTGTCACCAACGCTCAATCCATGCATGCAGGTAAATATTATGTAGTAGTGACTAACGCCGCAGGATGCACACACCTGGATTCTGTTACTGCAACTATTAACGTAAACCCTGTTGCGGCTACAACTTTTTCAGCGATCACAATTTGTGAAGGCGACAATATTCAACTGGTAAGCAGCGGGGGTAACACCTATGAATGGATACCGGCAACAGGTTTATCTTCTTCTGTTATCGCCAACCCGGTTGCATTGCCGGCGGATACGGTTAATTACAGTGTAGTCGTCACCAACCAGTTTGGCTGCACTGATACTGCAGAAATATTGATAAATGTTATTGAAAGACCCAGTGCTAATGCCGGACCGGATAAAATGATCATAAAAGGAAACCCTGTGCAGCTATTGGCAAATGCAAGCGGTCAGAATATCAGTTATGCCTGGTCGCCAAATATATATATTGATAATATTCTGTCACTGCGACCTGTCGTTACCCCACCCCATGATACCAGTTATATATTAACCGTAATATCCAATGAAGGGTGTGGAACCGCTGCTGATACTATGCACGTATATGTGTATAAAGATGTGTATGTACCTACTGCTTTTTCTCCTAACGGCGATGGGCTGAATGATACATGGTTTGTTCCTGCGTTAAGCGCTTACCCGGAATTTTCTGTATCAGTTTACAATCGTTATGGTGAGTTACTCTTCCAAACCAAAGACGTTAATAAGCCCTGGGACGGAAGGTATAAAGGAATCGCGCAGGCCATCGGCGCTTATGTATATGTTATTGATTTGAAACAGGGCGGGAGCTTACTGAAGGGTACACTAATGATCGTAAAATAGAGATTGCAGAGAAGCTTTCTTTCCTTTTTTATTATTGAGACCGGTTACATTAAAAATCCGAATAGTTTACCGGGCGAAGGAAGGTAATATCAATATGCGATACATTATTCTTGTATTCCGGCTTTGAAGAGAGCTCCTTCCAGGAAGGATCGCTGACGAAACTTTTCCAATGCGCATCCCTGTCAGCCATATTTTCAAAACTTGTCATATACATCAGGTTGGGCATTTTGCCTCCTGCTACTACCGAGCTGTAAAAAATCGCATTAAAGTTTAATTTTTTAAACAAACCTATTTCATCGCCTTCATTAAACATCTGCACTTTATTCTGAAATATTTTCTCCGTAGCGCTTTCATAACTGCGCAGTTCATATATCCTTTCTTCTTTTGGTGATTGTAAGGCAGGCAGTTGCATTTGCGGAGCCAGCGGAAAAGCATGGAGCAGTATAGTTTCCAGCCTTGTATAGGGCGGTGCATTGTACATGGCATTAATATATTCAGCGCCGGCAGACTGGTATGCAGCATCCTTGCTGAGTTTATCCAAAACGGTTGTTATTGTATTCAATGATTTAAGCGGCATAAAAACATACAGCAGTTTATCAGCCGCCGTATCATTGGCTATCGCTTTAAAGATCCCTATATTTTTTATTCCCGCCCTGTGCAAACCCGGCAGCAAAGCATTTTGAAGATAACTGTCCAGTACTTTTTGCTGAGTTTCATTTTTAAAATGATAGATGGTAACCTGGTAAAATTCCCTGTCAGGCTTACCGGCGATTGAAGATGATGACAACAATGCCATGGCAAAAACAAGCAGAACCATACGGCTAAAGATCGTTTCTATTTTCATTTTAAAAATTAATTAGCTGGTGAACAGGGAAATAAATGTACATAAATAAATTAGTGCAGCGACAGATGGGTGGCTGTAAAGTTTTACCGGTGATACCGCATAAAAAAAATGTGCGGAATTTTTATTCCCGGTAACCAGATTATAAACCAGGTACGTGCGGCAGCAAATAAATGACTGCGGGAAGTCATGGCAACCTTCAATGGTCGCTTACTTACTCAGTCTCACCTTTACAGCGTTGGGACCTTTATGACCCATTTCCACTTCAAAGGTTACCATATCATTTTCACTGATAGATTCCGATAGACTATTTACATGAACAAAGATACTTTCCTGTGATGCCAGGTCTTTTATAAAACCAAAGCCTTTGGCGCCATTAAAGAAAGTTACTTTTCCTTTCCTTATCAGTTCGGCTTCGGTTGGGGGTACATATTTGGGAACGCCGATTTCAATGTCTTCGACGTTTACTCTTATTTTTTTCCTGGGGTCGGGGGGAGTAGCAGAAAGATTGCCGTTCTCATCTACATAGGCCATCATCTCGTCCAGGCTTTTACCATCTTTGGCATTGTCTTTACGTTCCTGTTTTTTTTCCAGTTTATCCTGTTTTTCTTTTCTCTTTTTCTTTTCCCTTTCTTTTTTATTCCAGGTTTCTCCCATAATTTATTTTATTTTAATTGTTTAATAGCTACGCTGTGGAGGAATGAACTTTACGGGTTCAGCATGGAAAATATCAATGTTTATCCCGGTAGTTCTGCCCGAAGATACGAGATTTAAATTTGAGCCAGCTTTTGCAGCCGCAACAGGCATTTCTCAAAGGGAATCCCTGCTGAATATTCAAATCTGCCATTATAAAAGGAAGGGAGAGGCGGTAAGATTGAAAATTGCAAGCCGTACAGAAATATGGCAAAAAATACTACTAAACGGGTATAGGGATTTATTTGTTACTGATTTACCTTTCGGTAAGATCTGCAACATCCCGTAATCCCTCAAAGAAAAATTTCCAGAACCCACCACTACAGGAAATTTATCCGCACAACTTGTACCTGAAATTGCACAGTACCCGGAATTTAAAGTAATACCATTTACTGGTATAGCTATGATACCCCAATTGGAATCATTATACATCCATATTTCAAAATTTAAACCTTATACAACATGGCAACTCAAAAATCAAAATCCAAAAAGGTTTTAAAAAGTAAACCATCCCTGAAAAACGTTGCAGGGAAAAAAACAGTGGCTAATAGCAGCGCCGCCAAAACCATTACCGCCGCCGAATTATTTTCAAAATCATTTACCGCGAAAGCAACAATTAACAAGAACCCTTTTAAACTACCCGAACTCGAAAAAAAGTTAATAGAGTTTAATGTTAAGTTTCCTGTAAGCCCCAAACGAATATTAAACACTATTAACAAGATCAACCCGGAGGGCCTTTTGCCGGTAATAAAAATGCCGGAGGATGTTAAAAAAAGTCTTCAATCTATTAAACCTTCAACAAAAAGATTTCACGGGGCTAAATTGGCCCTCACCTGGTTCCCTTTTCCTATGGTGGCTTCGTCATGCAGCGATAAATTCGGTTATATGTCATCATTGGCAGTGCGTAATGCGAGTAAACTCCCTTTCAATCTTACCAACCAGGTATTGATGGGAGATTTAGGAGATATGATGGGAAACCCCGGAAGAGAAACATCCCCGGATTCAACTATACCTGCTGGTTATACTTATTTTGGCCAGTTTGTGGATCACGATGTCACATTAGATATTTCATCCACCATTGATGCGGCAACAGATGCCAATACCATTAATAACATGCGTACACCCGCCCTTGATCTTGATTCATTATATGGTCGTGGGCCAGGTCTCGACCCTTTTCTTTATAGGTTCCCTTCATCAGGCCCGGATACCGCTATTAAATTTCAATTAGGTACTAACAGAAACCCGGGACCACTGCCGGGCTTAACAGGCGGACCGGGTGGTACTGCTGGTTTCGGTGGAATGCAGATACAAACCGATTTCGATGTCCCACGCATACATAATCCTTTGAATCCTTCTCTGTCCTCTAATACCGCTATCATTGGCGATCCCCGAAATGATGAAAACCTGATCGTAACACAGTTTCATCATGCGATGCTCAAATTTCATAATAAAGTGGTTGACCTTTTAGTGGTAGTAGGTTTTACCGGCGATATTTTTACTGAAGCAAAAAAAATAGTTACCCATCACTACCAATGGGCCGTGGTGCATGATTTCCTGGAAAGAGTTTGTGGTGCAACAGCAGTCGCTAATGCACTTGCGGGTGTTGTAGCACCAGTCGGTAGTCCTTTCAGGATGCCGGTGGAATTTGCAGTAGCGGCATACCGGTTTGGACATAGTATGATACGCGACAGGTACTGGGTGAATTTTAATTTTCCCGGTGCTACCCTTGCACAAGTATTCCAGTTCAACAGAAACCCCAACCTGCCTGTGCTGACTAACTGGGTCGTTGACTTTAATGCTTTCTTTACTACAGGGGTGGTAGTGCCTGTAAATAATAAGGCAAGAAAAATTGACAGCGTACTGGCAAATGGATTGGAAAGTATTCCGGGCGGGAGCGGTATAATGGCGATACTGGCCACCCGCAACTTAAGAAGGGGACTGGCGCTGGGTTTACCAAGCGGGCAGGCAATGGCCACTTCTTTTGGAATTACACCCATGACAACAGCGCAATTAACCCAGGGATTACCTCCTGATGAGCTGGCTGTTTTGAATTCCAACAGCAACCTTTTGCTGAAGAAAACGCCACTCTGGTATTATGTACTCCGTGAGTCTATGGTTTTGCAAAATGGTAACCAGCTTGGGCCTGTTGGTGCGAAGATTGTAGCCGATACATTTATCAGGATGTTAAAAAGGGATGCTAATTCATTTTTAAATGTAACAGGAACTTTTACACCAATGCTTCCTTCAGTTACAGCCGGAGATTTTACAGTAGCTGATCTTGTCATTTTTGCCGGTGTCACACAGCCATAGTATATAGAAGAATAGGGTGTTTAATATTCAGGCTGTCACAATATTACTTATGCCAGGGTTAACGTGTCCTGGCATTTTTATTTAGAGAAAAGGGTTACCTGATCAAACCACGGGAATGTTATTGCACCAGAAATGGATAAAAAATTTTACATGAAGTTTTTTACAACGGTATATTCCCGTGTTTCTTTCTCGACCGCTTAGCTACTTTGTTTTCCAGTATAGCAAAAGTCTTTATCAATTTTTTTCGTGTTTCTCCTGGTTCTATTACTTCATCTATAAAACCTCGTTCAGCGGCAAGATAGGGGGTAGCAAATTTCTCCGCATACTCCGCTTCTTTCTCTGCTAGTTTTTTAGCAGGATCAGCCGCTTCTGCAATTTCTTTTTTGAAAATAATTTCACTGGCGCCTTTGGCTCCCATTACTGCTATCTCTGCGGTGGGCCATGCAAAGTTCATATCAGCGCCAATATGTTTAGAATTCATTACATCATAAGCGCCACCATAAGCTTTGCGTATAATAACGGTAACACGGGGAACAGTTGCCTCGCTTAATGCATACAATAATTTAGCGCCATTGGTAATAATGCCATTCCATTCCTGGTCTGTTCCCGGCAAAAACCCGGGTACGTCCACCAGCACCAGCAAAGGAATATTAAAGCAATCGCAGAACCGGGTGAACCGGGCCCCTTTTTTAGAACTGTTGATATCCAATACACCGGCAAGACTCATGGGCTGATTGGCGACAATACCAATACTTCTTCCGGCTAATCTGGCAAAACCTACAACAATATTTTCAGCAAAATCTTTATGTATTTCAAAAAAAGTATCCGCATCACAAATACCTTTGATTACATCCCGGATATCATAAGGTTGATGGATGCTTGCAGGAAGGATTTTTTCTAAAACATCTCTTGTTTCATCCGCAGGAGTGTAAGGATCTTTGGGTGTAATATCCTCACAGTTTTGCGGCAAGTAACTCAATAGTTTTTTTATCTGCGCAATACATTCCATATCATTAGCAGATGTCAAATGTGTTACACCTGATTTGGTAGAATGAGTGGAAGCGCCACCAAGTTCTTCAGAACTTACTTCTTCATTGGTCACGGTCTTCACTACATTGGGACCGGTTACAAACATATAACTGGTACCCTCTACCATCAAGGTGAAATCAGTCATGGCCGGAGAATAAACAGCGCCACCTGCACAGGGCCCCATGATGGCAGAGATCTGGGGGATAACACCGGATGACCAAACATTACGGTAAAAAATATCTGCATAACCACCCAAAGATCTTACCCCTTCCTGTATCCTGGCGCCACCTGAATCATTCAGACCAATCATGGGCGCACCTGTCTTCATCGCCAGGTCCATGATCTTACAAATTTTTTCTGCATGTGTTTCGGACAAAGCGCCTCCAAACACCGTGAAGTCCTGTGCAAAAACATACACCAACTTGCCATTGACGGTGCCATACCCCGTAATCACACCATCACCATAAAACTGCTGATCCTCCATACCAAAATCTTTAGTGCGGTGCAATACCAATGCGCCAATCTCTTCAAAAGATCCGGGATCCATCAATAAGGTGATACGTTCTCTTGCCGTGAGTTTTCCTTTTTCATGTTGTTTATCATTCCTGTCCTTACCGCCACCTGACTTTCCTTCTTCAATTTTTTCTCTTAGTATATCCACTTTTGATTTCATATTTCATTTTTTTCAGTGATGCAATCGGCTCATCAAAGTCTATTATGCCAGCCTGCGTTTCCAGCTTGTGGTCTTATGGTCTGCCGGTTGGGTAATGCTTTGTTTATCCATCCAGTATTTTAATGCAATCATGGCGGCTATCTCTGCATTAGCTTTTTGTTTTTCTTTGATTTTTTCAGGAGTATAATAGTTTTTTACAAAATGCGTATCAAAATTTCCGGAGAGAAATGCTTCATGTTCAAATACAAAAGTGCCGAAGGGCAGGGTAGTGGCAACGCCTTCTATTTTATAATCTTTGATGGCCTGTAACATTTTCTGGATGGCTTCCGTTCTTGTTTTACCATGAGCAACCAGCTTAGCTATCAGGGGATCGTAATAAATGGAGATAGACATTCCTTCTTCATATCCATCGTCAACACGAATCCCTTCACCCGTTGGTTGTATATATTTAGTCAATGTGCCGATAGAAGGTAAAAAATTATTCAGCGGATCTTCGGCGCATACACGCAGTTCAATGGCATGCCCATTCAGCACCAGGTCTTCTTGTGTAAAACTCAATTTTTCACCACGGGCAATCCTGATCTGTTCTTCCACCAGGTCTAAACCGGTGACCATTTCAGATACAGCATGTTCTACCTGCAGGCGGGTATTCATTTCGAGAAAATAAAATTTCAGCTGATCATCCATCAGAAACTCTACTGTACCTGTGCTGGTATAGTTGCAGGACTTTGCTACCATCACAGCAGCATCACCAATTTGCTCACGCAGTTCGGGAGTGATGATGGCTGAGGGTGTTTCTTCCACTACTTTCTGGTGGCGGCGTTGTATGCTGCATTCCCGTTCAAAGCCATGTACAATATTGCCAAATTTATCAGCCACTACCTGCACTTCAATATGACGTGGAGAGGTAACATATTTTTCGATGAATACAGATCCATCACCAAAGGAAGCAGTGGCTTCGCTGACTGCTCTATGCATCTGTTCTTCGAAGTCGGCTTCTTTTTCTACTATGCGCATTCCTTTACCACCTCCGCCAGCGGATGCTTTAATGAGAATGGGATAGCCAATTTGTTTTGCTGTTTTTTTTGCGAGAGCTATATCTTCAATGGCTTTATCAATTCCCGGGACCATGGGGATATTGTATTTCTTTACACATTCCTTGGCTGCCAGTTTTGAACCCATGATCCGCATAGCTTCCGGGCTGGGGCCAATAAATATAATGCCTGCGTCTTCCACTTTTTGTGCAAACACCGCATTTTCACTCAGGAAACCATAACCAGGATGTATGCCATCCACACCCAATTCTTTTGCAAAGGCAATAATCTTATCGCCATTGAGGTAAGATTCGCTGGATGGAGCTGCACCTAAACAAACAGCTTCATCTGCAAATAACACATGCGGCGAATTCCTGTCAATATCAGAATAAACCGCAACAGACTGAATACCCATTTTGCGAACGGTCCGCATGATCCGTAAAGCGATTTCTCCGCGATTGGCGACTAATATTTTTTTCATTGTATATTATTTGTCCCTGGATAAAATGTTTTTTACTGAATTATTATTCATCCAGTTCTACCAGCACCTGGCCTTTTTCAACAGCCTGTCCTGCAGTAACCGCAATTCGTTTAATAGTAGCGCTGGTATGAACCAGGATACTGTTTTCCATCTTCATGGCAACGAGGATCAAAATCTTATCGCCTTCGTTTACTTCTTGTCCTTCTGTGACAGCAATTTCCAGTACAAGCCCCGGCATCGGCGCTTTGATTTCTTTGATTTGCTTGTTGGTAACTGCACCAAAGCCCATTTTATCCAGCATCTGGTCCAGCTCATCCTGGATCTCAACCAAAAAGTTTTCACCATCCACTTCGATAGTTTGTTTTTTAGCAGTACTGTCCGTCTCTATGAGTTTTGCATTCACCGACCTGTGGTCTTTTACTACATTAAATTCCGCAGGAGATTTTTTTACCATGTCAATTGCATCTATTTCAGCTTTTGTAAAAGAGAATACGAACTCATTTACTTTTACTCTGTAAGTGGTATTGCTTTCTGGCATAAGCCCGGGGATTTTATTGTAATTTAAGTAATTGCGGAAACAGAAAACCATTTTATTGTCGCGGCTCCTTTGAAGATGGCCACTAAACGATTTTTATCGTTTAGTGATACTACTAATAGTATCAGGATAGCTGATAGGTTTATCCGCAAGTAAACAAACTGTTCCATGGGGCACATTAAAACACCCGTTACCAAGAATCCGGGTTTTATATCAATTCAATCCTTTTGGGATTGACCAAAGATTACGAACTGGTTTTCGCAGTTCCAAAATAATCCAAAGAACCACGAAACTCAGGATAGCTGCAAAGAAACACCATACGGAAATAACAAAACCGCTGTAAAAGCTCACGGCAAAGAGATAAGAAGCGCCAAAAACTATCCCCAGCCATTTCATTTTTTTAATGCCTGAAGTAAAAGGTGTGATAATAGTAGCCGCAAAATACAGTAAGCTAAAGATCACAATACCTGTCGTTGGCCTTTCGGGAAAATTAAAATCATAATGAAGATGATGATGTCCCGGTATTACCCGTACCCTGTAAAGCAGGAGGACGCAGCCAATCCCAATAAATACCAGGGAGCCCACGCTTAGCAGTATATTCATTTTCTTTTTACGCTTTGCATCTTTCTCCAGCAAGCGAATGGTAAGTGGTATCCACACTGGCCAAACCATCGTGGCGAATACAAGAAAAGTATAAGTAAAAAAAGGTTGCCATGCCACCAGACCTGGGTCTTTTAACGATAGCCACAGCATTCCTTCCACTAACTGTTGTACGGAAAACAAAAGAGGAATGGAGGCAAACAAACGTTGCGGGATTGTTCTTGCCTTTGTTATTGCCACTACACCCATAACACCAAGAACTGCGCTGGCTCCAAAACTGGCACTGGCTGAAAAACACATGCGATTATTCCCTCCTTTTTTAATATCCTGATCCTGCCGAGATTTTAAAGTAAGCTGTATAGCAGGTATTCGTTAGGGCGACTTATGTAAAATAGGCTTTGTTTACCGAAAGCAGGATTAATGTTTGGAACCTGATACTGGCCAGGCTGGCAAAAGATTTCCTCATAGTTCTGTTGTCCAATTACGTTCTGCTCATTATGGCCGGATGATACGGCATAAATGACTTTTAAAACATGGTACGTATATTTCGCGTTAAAGTCGGGTATATCTCCGCTTGCGCTATATTGCCAACTGTATTATGTTTGTACCAGAAGTTGATTGATACATCAATCAAATAATCCAATATCAACTGAAAGATCCAAACCAATACCTTTAAAAACCATCGGGCTAACCACCTGAAAATCCAATATCGGTCAACTTCTTTCTTTTACTTTATTGTTTACACGATAAGCCCTGCTTCTGAAGCGGGGCTATTTTTTGGGATAGCTTTAAAGCTGTTGTATGTCCTGAAACTTCAGGGAAGAAAAGCTTAAGCCCGGCGAATACCTGGAAGCGGCGGAAAATGAGCCTTGTGATTGCACTCATTCAAAAAATTGATGACAATCACCTTCTGTTTGCCTGTAAAGGCTGAACTTTACTTTTGTAAATACTAAAAAGAACCGGAGGTAACAATTATGCCAGCAACATTTAAGGAAACGTTTACCGTTAAGGGCGAACAATTAGTCAAAAAAATTAAAGAACTGATCGAAGAAGGGAACGTAAGAAAAATAACCATTCACGATAAAACGGGAAAAGAAATAATGTCATTCCCGCTTACCATCGGGGTAGTGGGTGCTGTATTTGCGCCCATACTTGCAGCAGTGGGGGCTCTGGCCGCCCTGGTTGGGGAATATACCATTTCAGTGGAAAGAGAATCCTAAGCTTTTTGCCAATAATGATCTTTCTGCCTGTCCGGGTGCATATCATAAACCCGGGTATGATTTAAAACTGTGCGGAAAAGTAATAACCTTTCGTTTCAGAAATAGGGCCTGAAAATTGTATAGCCAGTTAAAAATATCAACCTGGTAGCCAGGCTACTCTCATAAGAAAAGAAGCCGGTAATAAAAATAGGAGTATGAAGATTTTAAAAATTACAATTGCTTTCCTCTTTATAACCCATACAATTTTTTCACAAGCCTATACACCATCAGATGCAGGAAGTAAAGTACATTTCGTTATAAAAAACTTTGGGGTTAAAACTGGTGGGGATTTTA
>JAATGJ010000040.1 GCA_015654695.1 Chitinophagales bacterium
AAAGTATACCCGCAACCGATAGCCTGTGCATTATCTTCTATCACGTACAGTTTATGCTTTTTGGCAATAGCCATTATTTCTTCCATGGGGGCAGCATGACCATACAGATGCACCGGAACGATCGCTTTTGTCTTTGGGGTTATCGCTTTTTCCAGGGCAGCCGGGTCTATGCAAAAAGTCTGGGGATCTACTTCAACAAAAACGGGTGTCAGCCGCAGTAGTGCGATCACTTCCGTAGTAGCTATATAGGTAAAAGAAGGTGTAATGACCTCATCGCCCGGTTGCAGATCAAGCGCCATCATAGCTATCTGCAAAGCATCAGTTCCGTTAGCGCAGGGTATAGTATGCTTTATAGAAAGATAAGAAGAAAGATGAGTGGTGAAATCCTGTACCGCTTTTCCATTGATAAAGGCAGAACTTTCCATCACCTGCAAAACAGCCTCGTCAATTGCTGATTTTATTTTGTGATACTGTGTTTTAGTATCCACCATCTGTATAGGGCGCATAAATGAAGTTCGATTTATGAAGTACGAAGTAAGAAGTGACTGAATTCCGCGTGTACGGCTATTGACTCCTAACTAAAAACTCCTGACTCTTTATAAGTGGCGCAAAAATAGTAAAATAGCTGTAGTTTAAAAGTTTGCTTTTACTTTTGCCCCTTATCTAAAAAAACAATTTGGGTGTCTTCTTTTATAATATTCTCCTGGTCCTGCTTAAAACAGGCATTCATCTGGCTTCCCTCTTTGATGGTAAAGCAAAAAAATGGGTGCAGGGGAGAAAGAATATTTTCGAAACCCTGGAAAAAACTATCCCTGCCAACGAAAAGATCATCTGGATGCACTGCGCATCATTAGGTGAGTTTGAACAGGGCAGGCCATTGATGGAAAGTCTCAGGGCACAGGGTACAGGACACAGGATATTGCTGACCTTCTTTTCCCCTTCCGGTTATGAAGTGCAGAAAAATTATAAAGGTGCTGACTGGGTTTTTTATTTACCGGCAGACGGGCCGCGCAATGCAAAACGTTTTTTGGAAATAGTAAAACCTTCACTGGTGATCTTTGTCAAGTATGAATTCTGGTATTATTACCTGAAAAAAATAAAATACCGCAATATCCCGCTGCTGTTAGTTTCCGCGCTGTTCAGGAAAGACATGTCCTTTTTTAAATGGTATGGCGGTCTGCAGCGGAAAATGCTTTCCCGTTTCGACCACCTGTTTGTACAGAACGAAGGTTCAAAAAAATTAATGGATGAGATTGGGCTGGCGGATATTACTAGCATCTCCAGAGACACAAGATTTGATCGTGTAATTGAAATAGCTGAAAAGTTCCAGCCTATTCCTTTAATTGAACAATTTATTGGTAATAGCAAAGTAATCGTGGCCGGCAGCACCTGGCAAGAGGATGAAGAAGTTTTACAAAAAACATTTACGGCTATTACTAATCTATCTCTGAAAATGATCATCGCTCCACACGAAATAAACGAAGCGCATCTTACCGACCTCAAAAAACTTTTTCCCGGATCTGTCTTGTTTTCTCAACTGCCAACTGCCAACCGGCAACCGGCAATATCCTTATCATAGACAATATCGGCATGCTCTCCCGCCTGTATCATTACGGTTATATAACATTTGTTGGTGGCGCTTTCAGGAAAAGTGGCGTGCATAACGTACTGGAAGCCGCTGTATATGGCAAACCCGTATTGTTTGGACCTGCATATAAAAAATACTCTGAAGCCGTTGACCTGGTAAAAACAGGTGGTGGCATTTGTGTTAATAATGCTGATGAATGTGTGAAAACAATGGAGTCATTGCTGCATGACAAAAAAGAATACGAAACAACAGCAGCCAATTCGCAGGACTATGTATGGAAAAATAAAGGAGCTACGGGTAAGATCATCCGCTTTATTCAGGAAAAACGTCTTTTGACAAGCTGATCAAAATGCTGAACTGATTTCTGTTCATTGTCCCAGCCCAGTTTTACTTTTAGTTCACGGGTGATCCAGTATTCCGCTTCAGGAAAAATATTAAAACTGTTGATCGTTTTGATACTTCTTTCATACATCGCTTCATCACCCCGAAAAAGTTCGTTGATAAATACAAAACGGTCATTGATGCCAATAGCCTTTCGCAGATCTTTTACCGGGGCTTCTTTTAATACTTCCAGCAATTCTGTTTTATTTTGCTTTAACCTGTCATTGAGTGAACCGGTTTCATCTTTATTAGCATCCCAGACCTGCTGGGATAGTGTGGGTATCTCGGTCATAGGATCAAAAACCATATCCAGTTGACCATTGTCTTTTACTATTGCAACAGAGCCCTTTTCCACCAAAACGGTCTCCCTGATCTCTTTTACAGGTTCCTTTTCCTGCACTGGCTTGGGAGCATATCTTTCATGTTCAGGAGAAACCCTGTTCATGCCGGCCGGCATCATCACGGCTACTTTAGATGTACCTAAAACTCTGGGGTCTTTGGGCTGAAGGAATAACAATTCGTTTTGCAATTGCTGTACTATTGCCAGCAACTGGGCCGGGTCGGCTTTCTGGTCGAATTGCGTTCTTAATTTTAATATCAGAAGTTCAATACGTTCCATTACTAGTCACAGATTAAAGGATTAAAATGATTTTCACCAATCAGAAGAAATAAGTACCGGAAACCAAAGCAACTCTTTTATTTCTTTTCTTTGCAATCCGGCACACTTCTTATTCATCAACGAAATCAACGGATTAAAAGTACGAACTGTTTGCCAATAAACGGGTTGCGAGTTCAGGAAAATCAAATCTTAACAATGTTTATAGAACCAAATATACGGGCCGATAGACGGGGGTGGATAGAAGTAATATGCGGATCCATGTTCAGTGGTAAAACGGAAGAACTGATCCGCAGGCTGAAAAGAGTAAAGATCGCCAACCTGAAAGTTGAGATATTCAAACCTGCTTTTGACATCCGGTATGATGAACTAAAGATCGTATCACATGATACCAATGCCATACAGTCTACCCCCATTGACAATTCACAAAAGATCCTGCTGATGGCGCAGGATGCAGATGTCATTGGAATTGATGAAGCGCAATTCTTCGATGACCAGCTTCCTGATGTTTGTGATGAACTGGCTTATCGCGGTATCCGTGTTATCGTCGCCGGTCTTGATATGGATTATACAGGCAAGCCGTTTGGGCAAATGCCTTTTATCCTGGCGAAAGCCGATTATATTACCAAGCTCCATGCTATTTGTATGAAATGCGGCAACATTGCCAATTACTCCTACAGGAAAATACCCAACGAAGACCAGGTAATGCTTGGCGCTATAGATGCGTATGAACCGAGATGCAGGATTTGTTATCATGAAAAGTGAGCGGTCCATGGTGAATGGTCAATGGTGAATGGTGAGCGGGAAGAGAAACTTTTATTGAAAAATTTTTACTTTAATATACTACATGAGTGCTGTTCGCCATATAATCACCCTTTTTAAAAAAGACCTGCTGCTGGAAGTAAGACAGCAATACAGCTTTTATGGTATCCTGTTATATATAGGCGCTACTGTTTTTGTATTGTTCCTGGCTATTGACGAACCGGAAAGTAAAGTATGGAATGGCCTGTTCTGGGTCATACAATTATTCATCTGCATCAATGCCGTAGCCAAAAGTTTTTTGCAGGAAAGCAAAGGGCGTATGCTCTACTTCTATTCTATCGCTTCACCCGGTGATTTTGTTTTATCAAAACTGCTTTTCAATTCACTGCTGATGCTGGTGATGAGCCTGCTGAGTTTATTCCTGTTCACGCTTTTTCTCGGCAATCCAATTGTGAAAGCCGGCGCCTTTATTGGCCTGGTATTGCTTGGCGGCTGGAGCCTCAGTTTGGTTTTTACATTCCTGGCGGCGATTGCAGCCAAAGCGCAGCAAAATGCAGCTATCATGGCTGTACTTGGTTTCCCGATCATCATCCCTCAATTGCTGTTGCTGATGAAACTATCCAATGAAACATTTAACCCCGTACTGATTGTTTCCGCTACTACCATTCTATTGCTTGTAGCGCTGGATATAATGATCGTTATACTGGCCGTTATCCTTTTTCCTTTTCTCTGGAAAGATTGAGGAATAATGAATGCTGAACAAGGAATATCGAATGCAGAAATAGAATTGCCGGCTTTTACAACCTTCATTCATGATTCCTTGTTCGTTATCCGATATTCTTCTGTTCCTTGCTCCATATTCGTTTTTCCCCTTATTTTTGCTGACTTTATTCCGCCAACAGCGGGTATTTATTGAATGATCCTATAGCCAATAATAAAAGCTTTATGCGTAAATCCTGGTGGAAGATCCTATGCGTTGTTTTACTTATCTACACTTTTGTCGCCGGGCTTCTTATAAAAGTACCTAAGCTTCCCGCGCTCGAACAAACCAGCCGTAATCTTTTCTTTCATGTTGGCATGTGGGCGGTCATGATGACATTATTTACCGTTTCCGTGGTCAATGCGATCCGTTACCTGCGCACGTTTGATCTGAAGTACGATATTTATGCACGCCAGTATTCCACAATGGGTATTTTTTTTGGCATACTTGGTTACATTACGGGCACCATCTGGATGAGCTATACCTGGGCCGACCCCAACAATCCCTTATTTGATTCCTTCAGCGCTGTGGCAAGAGAGCCCAAACTGATCGGAACCGCTATCGCCCTGCTTATCTATTTTGCTTATATGATACTGCGTGACTCAATTAACGATATGGATAAAAGGGCAAGGATCAGCGCTGTTTATAACATTTTCGCTTATGCCATGATATTCCCCACTATCTGGATCATACCGCGGCTATTGCCAAGCCTGCACCCGGGTCAGCAGGGTAATCCTGCCCTGGATTTTAAAGATGTCAGTCCTGAAATGCGCATGGTAGAATACCCGGCCTTTATCGGATGGACATTACTCGGTGTATGGATCACTACTTTGAAAATACGTTTATCTATATTGAAAGAAAGAAAACTGTCGCAATGAAACAACTAAAACACCTATTTATTCTGCTCGTATCACTGGTAAGTACTACGGTCATTCATGCACAGGGCAACAAATCAGATTTTGGAGAATTGATGCGCAGCAACGGACGCATCTATGTTGTAATTGCTGTAATGCTTACCATATTGGCCAGTCTCATATTATACCTTGTTCGGCTTGACAGAAAGATCAGTAACCTGGAAAAGGAAAATTGACCACGGACAACAGGCAATTTGCAACAGGCAAATGCCTCTTGCTCCCATTGACTGTTCACCATTGACCACTCACTATTCACTTATACTAACGATTGCTAAAACAAAAAAATTGAACTCACATGTCAGACAAAAATTACAGTTTCTTTGGCGCTGTCGAAAGAAGTTTTGACAAAGCCGCAAAATTTACCAAATGGGAACAGGGAATATTAGAACAGATCAAAGCATGCAATGCCGTTTACCAGATGAGGTTCCCGCTCAAGAGAGATGATGGAAGCGTTGAAGTGATAGAAGCCTACCGTGTACAACACTCACAACACAAAACACCGTGTAAAGGCGGTATCCGTTTCGCAGCCGAAGTAAACCAGGATGAAGTAATGGCACTGGCCGCCCTGATGACCTACAAATGCGCCATCGTGAATGTACCATTCGGCGGGGGGAAAGGCGGTATCAGGATCAATCCCAAAAAATACTCCGCTTACGAACTGGAAAAAATAACCCGTCGTTATACGGCAGAGCTTATCAAGAAAAATTTTATCGGGCCCGGTACTGATGTACCTGCACCTGATTACGGAACCGGTGAAAGAGAAATGGCCTGGATAGTGGATACGTATTCCGCCATGCATCCAGGTGAAATAGATGCTGCAGGTTGTGTTACAGGTAAGCCAGTATCACAG
This sequence comes from Chitinophagales bacterium, assembly GCA_015654695.1. Lineage (GTDB taxonomy): Bacteria > Bacteroidota > Bacteroidia > Chitinophagales > Chitinophagaceae > VBAT01. The sequence continues at coordinate 5,872 of JAATGJ010000040.1, forward strand.
GGTGGTGTTCGTGGCCGTCGTGAAGCAACAGGTCTCGGTGTATTTTTTGGCATCCGTGAAGTATGTAATATGGAAGATGTGATGAAAAAACTGGGATTACCAGCGGGTGTGGAAGGAAAAAGAATTGCAGTACAGGGTTTGGGTAATGTTGGCTATCACACGGCGAAATTCTTCCAGGATGCAGGCGCTATCATTGTTGGTTTATCTGAACATGACGGCGCTATCTACAATGAGAGTGGTCTTGATGTAGATGATGTATTTAACGACCGTAAAAAAACCGGCAGTATCCTTAAATATGTAAAGGCCAAACAATTTGCCCAAAAAGAAGAAATGCTGGAAATGGAATGTGATATTCTCATCCCGGCCGCGTTGGAAAATGTAATTGACGGGGAAAATGCACCGAGAATAAGAGCAAAACTGATTGGCGAAGCAGCGAACGGGCCATTGACACCTGATGCTGATGAAATACTGGCAAAGAGGGGGATCATTGTTGTGCCTGATATGTACCTGAATGCGGGGGGTGTAACGGTTTCTTATTTTGAATGGCTGAAAAACCTCAGCCACGTTCGCTATGGCCGCATGGAAAAACGTTTTAATGAAAACATGAACTCACATATCCTCGGCCAGATGGAAGCCTTAACAGGTAAGAAAGTATCAGAGAGAGAAAAGGAATACATACTTCATGGCGCTGATGAAGTGGACCTTGTTTACAGTGGTTTGGAAGAAACGATGATCGGGGCTACTCATGAGATAATGAATGAATGGAAAAACAATCCTGAAATTCCTGATATGAGAACGGCTGCCTATGTAGTGGCCATTAATAAAGTAGCTATTACGTATGCTGAGCTGGGAATATTTCCATAAGCTTGTTCCTGCAAAAAAAGTTTCAATCCCATTTGCGTACTTCGGCTCAGCTCAGTAGCAGGTGGGATTTTTTAGTAAAAGAGTGCCGGTTGTATTAACGAAAGTTTTGTACTAAGAAACAATACAGATCAATTAGTTGGCAATTGTAAGAGGTTAAAACTTTCGCCTATTTTTAAGTTGTACAAAATTTTTGTGAAGAACGATAGTTCAGCGTTTTTTTATTTATAAGCGATAGTAAATAAAATGCGAACAAGTAGTTATTTATACAATCTTAGCAATAAACATGAATTTGCAAAAATATTGGAGGGACAATTGGAAAGATAACAATAGCACAAACAAGTTAACTATTGTGTTATTTGCCATTTATTTGATCGTATTATTTTGGATTTTACTATTTAAGTTAGGTGTACAATTTGCCTATATGGGAAACAGGAACGTAAACCTGATTCCGTTTAGTGATGGTAAAATTGATGTTGGTGAAATCATTTTGAATGTAGTGATTTGTGTACCGCTTGGTATTTATGCAGGAGTTTTATTTAAAAGACGGCCTTTTGGCACTAAACTTTTCTTTTTCTTCTTAATTAGTTCAATGTTTGAAGTACTTCAATTTATTTTGAGAGTTGGCGCTTTTGACATTACAGATATAATTACTAATACTTTGAGAGCAATAATTGGATTAATGATATTTAAAGCAATTGAAAAACTGTTTAAAAATAGTGTTAAGACACAAAAGTTCATAAACATAATTGCAGCAATAGGAACTGTATTGATGATTTCATTATTATTATTACTAAAAATGAACCTGCTGCCAGTAAGGTATCAATAATAAATTCCAGGTACTACAAATAACATTTCGTGTGACAAGAAAAACTTCGTACAACAACATCGTGTTTGGCTATATGGCAGCTCCCGAATAAATTCTCCGCTTCATATCGCTGCTGAACGACACATCCGGCTAACGAATAAATCCAGGCTATAGAATATATCTTCAGCTTTATTATCTTTACTCATCGGCATGTCGGGCTAACGTAACACGGAATATCGCCACATCGCCAAGCCCTGACATATAGGCTATGGTAGGACTACCCCACAAGCCGACACGACCGACACGAAAAAAAAGAGCCAAGCCCACCCACCACCCCATTTGGACGTTTCACCAAACAAATTTGGACTTTTCAGAAAACCTTTGCGGATGGACCTGAACTAATTTTGTACCATAAAAAAACAATTATGGCAAATACAGTTTTAGTTACAGGAGCTTCGGCAGGAATTGGAAAAGCAACCGCTATTTACTTAGCGCAAAACGGCTACAATGTTTATGGTGCTGCACGCAGGACAGAGAAAATGCAAGACCTTAAAAATTACGGCATTAAACCAATTGCGCTGGACGTTACAAAAGACGAAAGCGTTACGGCTTGTGTTGAACAGATTTTCAAAGAAGCAGGTAGCATTGACGTATTGATAAACAATGCGGGTTTCGGTTCGGAAGGTGCTATTGAAGACGTAACAATTCAGGACGCGAAATATCAGTTAGACGTAAACGTGTTTGGTGCAATGCGTTTAACTCAATTAGT